>JAGWQR010000113.1 GCA_028869975.1 Alphaproteobacteria bacterium
CAATTGGTATATGGCGCGTGACGAGGACTATATGACGCCCATCGTTCGCGGCATGAAGCGCTCCAGACCCAGCCAGCGCGCCCGCGCACGGATTTTGACCGACAAAGAACTGGTTCACTTCTGGACGGCCACAGCCGAAGCCGGAACCTATGGAGCATTTCTTCGCACCGCTCTGTTGACTGCTCAGCGGCGCACCAAAGTGCTTGAACTGCGCTGGAGCGACATTGATGACCAAGGCATCTGGACAATTCCAACCGCCTTTCGTGAAAAGTCGAATGCCAAAACGCTTGGCCTGTCGCGACTGGCGCTTGATGTCATTGACGGCCAACCGCACCGTGAAGACAATGTCTATGTCTTTGGTGGCTTGGCAAGCGAACCGATTAACGGCCATACCAAATCCAAACAGCGGATTGACGAGCGGATGATCGAGTTGAACGGCGCACCCATCGCGCATTGTACGTGCCACGATCTCCGGCGAACGGCGCGTTCACTGATGGCACGGGGGAGCATTCGTCCTGATATTTGCGAGCGCGTTCTTGGCCAAGCCATTCCTGGCGTTCAGGGCATTTATGACCGCTATTGCTATGAGGATGAGAAGATTGATGCGATTGCAAGACTGTCGGATTTGGTCGAGCGGATCGTCTTGCCCGACACCAAAGTGGCCAATCCGATTCCGTTGCGTTTCCGCCAGCTTATGGAGTCGAGCGTGAGTGAGGCCGGGTGATCACACCAGCGTATAGCTGGTGCTGCGTCCGCCCGCGTCCTCTTTGGCAAGGACTCCATGTTTCACAAGGGCATCAATATCGCGGAGCGCTGTATCTTGCGAGCATTTGGCAATCCTGGCCCATTTTGACGACGTGAGCTTCCCCTCGAAATCGCCCAGCAGCAGATTGATGATCTTGCGCTGGCGATCATTCATCGGTGTATCGCGATGGGCTTCCCAGAAGCGTGCTTTGAGCAGCACCGAGCCAAGAACCGTCTCTGCCCCGTTTATCGCCCGGTCGAGGCAGTCGAGAAACCATGTCAGCCACGACGTAACATCAAGGCCGCCCTTTTGTACCGCTTCGAGTTTGTCATAATAAGCTTGGCGCTCAACACGGATTTGCGCCGACATGCTGTAGAAGCGTTGCGCACTGCTTTCCGAACGCGCCAGCGCGAGATCGGCAATCGCCCGACCAATCCGCCCGTTGCCATCGTCAAACGGGTGGATGGTCACGAACCAGAGATGCGCAAGTCCCGCTTTAACGACCGGATCAATATCTGCTCCGTTTTCAAACCAGTCGATAAACGCAGACATTTCGCGGTCTAGCGCGGTGGCGTCAGGCGCTTCAAAATGGACATGCTCGCGTCCAATCGGCCCCGAGACCACTTGCATCGGCCCCGCACCGGCTGTCCGCCAAGCTCCCACGGTGATTCTGCTCATGCCGCTGCGTCCAGTGGGGAACAAGGCTGCGTGCCAGCCGAACAGCCGTTCCCGGTCAAGCGGCGTGGCGTAATTCTGCGTTGCATCGAGCATCATATCGACAATGCCTTCGACATTGCGATCCGCCGGAACCAGCCCGCCAATG
Source organism: Alphaproteobacteria bacterium (assembly GCA_028869975.1). Taxonomy (GTDB): domain Bacteria; phylum Pseudomonadota; class Alphaproteobacteria; order Sphingomonadales; family Sphingomonadaceae; genus JAGWQR01. The sequence goes on from JAGWQR010000113.1 coordinate 1,569, forward strand.
TCCATGCCGAGGCGGCGCGCGATGGACGAACGCACCTGTTCTTTGTCGAGCAGTTCGCCTTCGATTTCGCTCGATTTGAGAACATCTTCGGTGAGTGTCTGCAATACCGCCTCATTACGGAGCGGGAAGCCCAGAGCTTCCATACGGCCAATCAACCGACCTTGGCGGTGTCGCACGTCGGCAAGGCGTGGGCCGAGCGTTTCCGCATTCCAGCGAAAACGCGGCCAATCGTCATTTTGATAGATATAGTTCATATTCACCGCATCCTATGCGGATATAATAGGCATTATTCGCCGCAAGATGCAAGCACAATCACCGCTTATTTTGCGGTGATTGTGGACGTTATTCGCCGTTATGCACTTGCATTGTCATTGGCGCGATAACCAACCGGATTTGCGATCCACTGGTTGATCGCGGATTCATACCAGCCCGCGCCGTTGATGCTGATCTGAACCTGGCGCGGAAATCCGCGAAAGCTCGTTCGACATTAGGGCCACAGGACGGCTCAACAAGCTCTATGTCGAACTGCTGAAAGACAATCCCGAATGGGCGACTGCTGAACGCCGCCCCGACATGAACCATTTTATGGCAAGGCTGATCTTCTGCTTTTTCGCTGAGGATACCGACATCTTCAACGGCACCGGGCTATTCACCGCTGAGGTCGCGAAAATGTCCTAGGCGGACAGCTCGAACACGCACGAGGTCATCAGCCACATATTCCTGGCGATGAACACGCCGACGCGCCATGAAGGGAAGCCCGACAACCGCTATCGGGAAGCTGCGGGCATCCGGTTGTGGGCCAACCGATTTCCCTATGTGAATGGCGGGCTATTTTCGGGCAGCACGGAGGTTCCGCGTTTCAGCAAGATTGCGCGATCCTACCTCATCAACATCGGCAGCCTCGATTGGAAAAAGATCAATCCCGACATTTTTGGTAGCATGATCCAGGCCGTTGCCGACGACGAGGAACGCGGCGCGCTCGGGATGCACTACACCAGCGTGCCGAACATCCTGAAGGTTCTGAACCCGCTGTTCCTCGATGACTTGCGCGCGCAGTTGGAGGAAGCAAGCGACAACGGGCGCAAGCTGCTCAATCTGCGCAACCGCATGGCGAAAATCCGGGTGTTCGATCCGGCCTGCGGCAGCGGCAATTTCCTCGTGATCGCTTACAAGGAAATGCGGGCGATTGAGGCGGTCATCAATGCACGACGCAGCGAGGAAGAGCGGCGCAGCGACATTCCGCTCACCAATTTTCGCGGCATTGAGCTGCGTCATTTCCCGGCGGAGATTGCGCGCCTTGCGCTCATCATCGCGGAATATCAGTGCGATGTCACCCATCGCGGGCAGAAGGAGGCGCTGGCCGAACTGCTCCCGCTGAACGCCCAAAACTGGATTACGCACGGCAATGCGTTGCGGCTTGACTGGCTGGAAATCTGCCCGCCGACCGGTCGCGGTGGCGGCAAGATATACGCCGATGACCTATTCGGCGCCCCGCTCGACCGGACGGCGGTGGACTTCGAGAATGAGGGCGGCGAAACGTATATCTGTGGGAACCCACCCTATAAGGGTAGCCAAACCCAAACGTCGGAGCAGAAGGATGATCTTGCCAAAGTCTTTGATCCTTATGGCATATCCTCCAAACAGATAGATTATGTAGGCGGATGGTTCATGAAGGCTGCGGCGTTTGCTCAGCATACTGCTGCCGACGCAGCATTCGTCAGCACAAATTCCGTATGCCAAGGTCGAATTGTTCCGTTACTATGGCCCCATATTTTTGCGACGAGCTCTCATATTCATTTTGCACATACATCGTTCAAGTGGGCGAACTTAGCCAGCTACAATGCCGGTGTAACTGTCGCCATTGTTGGTTTTTCCCGAACAAATTCGGGCAAGCGGCGTCTCTTTGACCTTGGCGTTGATGGCGAAACGACGGTGAGAGATGCCGATAACATTTCACCATACCTAACCATCGGCGACAATGTCATCATTTCCGGCCAGCGAACGAGCGTCGCGGGCTTGTCGGATATGTCGTTTGGCAACATGCCGATTGACGGCGGCAATCTGCTTATGACTGCCGATGAACTCGCTGGGTTGGGATTGACTGCGAACGAGAAAGACACCTTCGTGCGACGGATCTACGGCTCAGCCGAATTCATCCGAGGCATCGCACGCTACTGCCTTTGGATCTCGGATGAACGACTTGCCGATGCATTGAAGGTTGACGCGATCCGAGGCCGAATCGAGGGGGTCGAAGCCATGCGGCTTACCAGCAAAGATGCAGGCACGCGGGAGATGGCTAACAGCCCACATCAATTTCGAGAAATGTATGCTGGAAAGAAGCATACGCTGATTCTGCCAGGCGTTTCATCGGAAGGTCGGGAATATCTCCCGGTCGGGCTTCTTGATGGCCGCTCAGTAGTTAGCAACCTCGCCTTCGCTCTCTACGACGCACCACTGTGGAACCTGTCGCTGATTGCTTCGCGTATGCACCTTATTTGGATTGCCACCGTCTGCGGAAAGCTGAAAACTGATTTTCGCTACTCCAACACGCTTGGCTGGAATACCTTTCCCGTCCCGCCGCTGACTGTGCAAAACAAGGCCGATCTCACCCGCTGCGCCGAGGACATTTTGCTGGCGCGCGAGCATTATTTCCCCACGACCATCGCCGATATGTATGACCCTGATCGCATGGACGCCGAGTTCCCCCGTGTCCGCGCCGCTCACGAGGCCAACGACGAGGTGCTGGAGCGCATCTACATCGGACGGCGATTCCGCAACGATACCGAGCGGCTGGAAAAGCTGTTCGACCTCTACACCAAGATGACGCAAAATGCTGGCAAGGCCCAGACGCCGTCAAAGCAAACCAAGAAAGTAGCGGCATAACCCATGACGACAGCCAAACCCATCCCCGCCGTTTCCTTCAAAACCGCGCGCACCGGCGCATCGGCCAGAGCCAACGAAATGGGTATGCGCCAGATGCAGGAGCGCGCCTATGCCAAGCGCGGCGAGCAATATCTTCTGATCAAATCGCCGCCCGCGTCGGGCAAGTCTCGCGCGCTGACGTTCATCGCGCTCGACAAGCTGCACAAGCGTCGTTGAGATTGCAGGAATCAAGTCAATAAAGTTTCCCGACAAGGGAATCGACACGATCAGCCGCGTCGTTGTTGAAAAATTGCTCCCTTATTTTGTCAATGCAGACAAGCCATGTCCGCGCGTCGTAATCCGCGACCAAGGCAGCACGGCACCGCCCGTTTCTTTGAACGATTATCTGGGCAAGGACACCAGCCAGATCGTGGAAATGTCTGTCCAGAACAGCGGATTCACCATTTCGGCGAACGGCGAGGATAAGACCTTTAAGGTTCGCGTGTTCAAATTTTACTCGCCACGCGCCGCCCGAAGCAAGGTCAGTCTCGTGGCCCACCGCCGCGAGGTGACGGACGTTCCGTTGCAGACTTATGTGCCAGAATTCGCGGACGAGTTTTTCGAGCCAGCACCCAACGAGGAAACGGGCAAGGGGCGAAACTTTGTAATCAAAGCATATGTGTTCGGCGATTATCTCAACGACAATGTGTCGTTAGAGCGCGGGGAATTTCGTTTCCAGACTGAGTCGGATTTGCTGAGCGGTATCTCGCAAAGCCAGATCGAGCAGCAGGCGGCGGCGATTGCGCAAGTGGCGGTTGGCTCGGAAATAGCCGCGCGGAAAAAGCGCAAGGACGCGCGTATCGCTGAGTATGTGGAGGCGGATGCCCCGTGGCACCGCACGCTCGCCAAGGATGTCGATTTCAGTGCCTTGCCAATGAAACCAACCAATCAGGATATTGAGCTTCACCTACAAAAAAAGAAGTATGAGAAGGAAGTGGCGACTCGCACGCAGGTCGCCGCGATTTTGAACTCCGAGAACTCCGACGAACTGGCTACGAAAATTGCCGAGGTTATCGAGAGCATTTCAGAGAACAGCAAAAACGACCTAATTCACTACGTTTCTATGCGCCGATGCGTCATTGATCTGTTTTCCAAATCGCTTGAAATCGGCGCTGACGGGAAGCATCAGTCCGAGGGCGAGGTTCATGACATCATCATGCCGCGCAGGAAGGATTCAGAAGAACTCAATCACGACGCGCACAACCTATGGATTCTGGACGAGCGACTGAACTTCGCCTCGTATGTGTCGTCTGATAAGCCCCTTCAGGTATCGAACGGCGACCGCACGGACATTACCGTTTACAATCGGCGCGTCGCGTTTCGCGGTGACAATGAGGCCAGCAATCCCATCACAATTTTCGAGTTCAAGCGCCCGCAGCGCGATGATTTTGCCGACCCCTCCTCAAAGGAAGACCCTGTTCAACAGATTGTCCGCTATGTGAACCAAATTAGGGAAGGGAAATTCAAAACTCCTACCGGGCGGGACATTATCGTCAACGACACGACGCCGTTCTATGGATATGTTGTTTGTGATTTAACCGCGAAGGTGAAGAAATGGCTGGAGTCTGAGCAGCAATTTACCCCGATGCCCGATGGGCTTGGCTGGTTCCGCTGGTTCGGTAATATCAGCCTCTACATGGAAGTGATTAGCTGGACGAAGTTGTTACGCGACGCGGAAATGCGAAACAAGATATTCTTTAACAAACTCGGCATCGACTGAGCGGGCCAATGGTTGCGCGGAACAAGCAGGGGGCACTGACCGACGCCGAGAAGGCCATCGTTAAGGCGCTTCTCGCAAAGAGTTGGCGCAATCAGGACATTCAGGCTCTTGTGAATATCAGCCGCGAAGCGACCGTCAACGGGGCACGAATCACGGGGGTTAAACAGGACGCTACCATTGTCCCCGCTAGCGACGAGGAACTGGCGTTCTACCAGATCAGGAAAAGCTCATACGATCCTCAAACCGGCCTCAACCTGTTCGACCATGAGCGCCTGATTCGCGCGCGCGAGGCGATGGTGCTGGCCGTTCAGGTGTTCAACAGCCCTGCCTTTCGTTTCAAAGCCGAGGTGTTCACCATGCTGGCGAACGTGGCGTGGACGTATCTCTTGCACGAGCACTACGAGCGCAAGAACGTCAAGATTGTCGGCAATGATGGCCGCTCATTGCTTTTGAGCCAGATGATCGGGCGACAGGACTGCCCGCTGTCCAAGGGCATGAAAGACAATCTCCGAGCCCTGAAAACTCTCCGGGATGATGTTGAGCATAAACTTCTTGGCCGGGCTGATACGAAATGGCTTGGACTGTTCCAAGCCTGTTGCCTTAACTTCGATAAGGCGATTTGCGACCTGTTCGGCTGTCGCCTCACTCTCTCGCACGACCTGTCCTTCGCGATCCAGTTCACGAAGATGAACCTTGAGCAGCTTGCCATACTTAATCGCTATGAAATCCCGGCTCATATCGACGCGGTCGATGCCCGGCTGACCGAAGGCATGACAGAGGCGCAGATTGCTGACCTCGAATACCAGTTCCGGGTCGTTTACACGCTGGACGCCGTTACCAAGTCGCGCGCACATTTCCAGTTTGTCGAACCGGACTCAGCGGAAGGGAAGGACATCCGCAACGTTCTTGTCCAGCACAGGTTGGCCGACCACCTCTATCCTCATAAGCCGGGGAATGTTGTTTCCCTTGTTCACGAGAAGACTGGCAAAGGATTTACTATCCGCAACCACACGCAGGCGTGGCGTAAATTGGGGGCGCGTCCACAGCAGGGCTCGGCTCAACCGGAGAACACGAAGCGCGACTTTTGTGTGTATCACGCTGCCCACAAAGACTACACCTATTCTGACCAATGGGTCGAATATCTGATCGCTGAGGTTAACGACGAACAGAAATTCGCTGACCTGAAGGCGTTTAAGATTTAGGCTAGCCTCGGGGCAGTTTCGAACGGCTCATAAGCCAAATCCCTTGCCGGGCATACGCGATGATTGGCGTGGCAGGTTTATCATATGCCTAAAATACTAAACCTTGCTTAGTAAAATGCCGAACTTATAAACTCGACATCGGTTTGAGAGTGTGTCAAAATGCTAAGCATGGCTACGCGTTCTGAAAGCAAGCTAAACCGACTCCAGAAGGAACTCCCCGAAGGACTCCTCGCCGATGCCGCATGGCTGGAAGCGCACGGCTATTCCTCGGCACTGCGCAGCCAATATGTTCGTGCAGGCTGGCTCGATAGCCCGGCGCGCCGGGTTTATCGCCGTTCACGCGCGCCACTGAAATGGCAACAGGTCGTCATATCGCTCCAGGCATTGCTGGAATTGCCCTTGGCAGTGGGCGGGCGCACCGCGCTCGAACAACTGGGATATGCGCATTACCTTTCGGCGGAAATGCAGGAAATCCATCTCTACGGGCCGAAGCGAGCGCCGACCTGGTTGGCCGATCTGCCGCTCGACATAACATTCCACTGGCATAACAGCCTGCGTTTGTTTCCCGGTGATGCCGATGCACCGCCAGAGCCTAGTCCCGTCATGTTTAGCACCGCTGGGATGCAGTTGCCGATCCGATATTCGAGCAAGGAGCGCGCTGTGTTGGAGCTTCTGGACGAGCTGCCCGAGCGCGAGAGCTTTCACCAGGTTGACGCCTTGATGGAAGGGCTGAGTGACCTCAGTCCGCGCCGCCTGCAAACCCTGCTTGAAGCTTGCTCCAGCGTGAAGGTGAAGCGGCTTTTCCTATTCTTCGCCGACCGGCACCGCTATGCTTGGCGATCCCGGCTTGACGTGGCCCGCATTGACCTCGGATCGGGCAAGCGCGCCCTTGTAAAAGGCGGCAGGCTCGATCCCACTTACCATATAACCGTGCCGTCCGATCTGGGAGGTCACTGAATTCATGGCCTTTCTAGACACCTACCGGAAGCAGGTCGCACTTCTCATTCGCACCATTCCTTTCGTGGCGAAGGAAGAGGCGTTCGCGCTCAAAGGCGGCACGGCCATCAACCTGTTTGTGCGCGACATGCCGCGTCTGTCGGTGGACATTGACCTGGCCTATCTGCCCGTCGAGGATCGTACCACATCGCTTGCCGCAATCGACGCAGCGATGCTGCGGATTGCGGAACGGATAGTATCTGGAATCCCGGGTGTGAAGGTCAATCCGTGCCGTTCGGCAGACGAGAAAGTCATCACGAAGCTGATCGTTCGTGCCGGGGACGTGCAGATCAAAATCGAGATTACGCCAGTGCTGCGCGGCACGGTGTACGATCCCGTCGTGGCAGCTGTCGTGCCAATCGTGGAGGACGAGTTCGGCTTTGCCGAAATGCAGGTCGTGTCCTTCGCCGACCTATATGCGGGCAAGATCGTCGCAGCGCTCGACCGCCAGCACCCTCGCGATCTTTTCGACGTGCGCGACCTGTTGGCGTACGAAGGTATAAGCGACGAACTGCGGCGCGCTTTCCTTGTTTATCTCATCAGTCACAATCGCCCGACGGCCGAAGTTCTGGCACCGACCCTGAAACCGCTAGCCGACGAGTTTGCACGGGGTTTCGTCGGCATGACGCAGGAAGCGGTCGCCCTTGGCGATCTAGAAGCCGCGCGTGAGACGATCATTACCGCAATGGTCGCTGATATGCCCGACACGCATCGGCATTTCCTATTCGGCTTCAAACGCGGCGAGCCGAACTGGAAACTTCTCGGGATACAGGAAGCCCAGAATTTGCCTGCGGTCCTGTGGAAGCAGCACAATCTTGATCGGCTTGCCCCAGAGAAACGGCATCAACTAGCTGATAGACTCGAAAAAGTGCTCTTCCCGTGATCAAACGTTTCCGTGTTGATGTCCATGCACACCGCTTTGTCTTAGATGGAGGACATTTCACGGCGAAGGAATGGTGCATGTGTGATTTGTTTCGAGGACAATATACGCATCGTCATACTCGAATAGGCCCTAAATGATTGCTGTAAAGTGCCATGAGTGACGGTGCCATCGCCTTGGAGCGGGCGGGGTGCCGACTAGATGAATGGTCATATGTTTCTTAGCGCATAACTGCCCAAGTCGTGATTGGGACGAGTGTCGTGTGGTCAATCACACGGCACACTCAAAAATAAAATTCAAGCAATGTATCGGTGACTTGTTGCCCCAGATGTTGCCCAGCGCATTTTACAATTCAAGTAATATGTGAATTACTTGTTCTAACGTATTGAGAATATGGTGAGCCCAGCTGGATTCGAACCAGCGACCTACTGATTAAAAGTCAGTTGCTCTACCGACTGAGCTATGGGCCCG
>JAGWQR010000114.1 GCA_028869975.1 Alphaproteobacteria bacterium
TGCGGCGGCATGAACAGGTTCCACAGTCCTTGTGCCTTCGCCAATGCCTTGAGATCGGCGATGACCGGCAGCGCCTTCCACCGCTCACCTTCCGAAACCTGAGCGTGGTATATCGCCTCATGGGGACGTATATGAGCATCCATAAAGGCACGCACCCGGTCTCTGAAACCGGTTTCGCGTTCGGTTAAGGTGAAGTCCATGCTGATTTCTCCTGCATAAAATGATCGGTGCCCGGCATCATGGCTTGACAATCAGAGTGCGGCGTCAATCGCATGGATCAATACCCCGACCAGCCCGCCAACCAATGTGCCATTGAGCCGGATATATTGCAGATCGCGTCCCACAACCCCTTCAAGACGGCGGGTTACCGTGCCTGCATCCCATCCGCGCACGGTCTCTGAAACCAGCGTCATCACATCCTCCCCATAGCGGACCCCCAAACCGATCAGTGTCCGCCGTGCAAAGCGGTTCATGATCAGGCGCACGCGCGCATTGTCCTGCATGGCCGATCCCAAAGCCCGCGCGGCTGCCCCGATGGCACCACTAGAAATCCGATCCGGGCTGGCCAGTATGGCTACCAGATTCTGTCGGGCCTGTGACCATAATCCCTCCAGCCAGAAGCGCATTGCAGGATTATCGATCAGTATATCCCGATAATGGGTGACGCGCACGGCCAGACGCTCATCAGTGCGCAAATCATTCGCCAGGCGCGCCAGCCCCTCCTCGGCCTTGCGAAACATTGGATGCTGCGGATCAGTCGCCATTTCATCGAGCAATTTACGCAATCCTTCCAGAATGGCGGTCGCCAGATTTTCATCCAGCCCCGTCCAGCGCAGCACCGTGCCAGCACGCTCATGCACCATGGCGCGAACCAGATCCTCATTGGCATCCAGTGTTTTTGCCGCCCAGTTGATGAAACCATTCATCAGCGGTATGTGCCGATCTTCCGCAATCGCAGCCGCAAGCGTCTGACCGAGCATCGGCGCAAAATCGATGCGGCGCATCCGCACATCAATGCCATCCTTGACGAGAGTACCAAGCCGGGTGTGATCGAGTGAATCGATCAGATCAATCAGCAACGTCATTGCCCCGACGCGCGTGCGGCGCGGCCCCTCAAGCCCCGCCACCAGAAACCGACCGATTCGTGATGCAAAATCAACGTTTCGTATCCGTCGTGCGATCACATCGGGTGTAATGAAATTGGCGCGGATAAAGCCAGCAAGCGCATCCCCGATGCGATCCTTGTTGCGCGGGATAATTGCGGTATGCGGGATCGGCACCCCCAGCGGGTGTCGAAACAGTGCGGTCACCGCAAACCAGTCCGCCAGACCACCCACCAGTGCAGCTTCGGCAAAAGCGCGCACATATCCAACCCAGCGCGCTTGTCCGCCAAGAAGTTGCACACCCAGGTATACAACCACCATTGCCGCCAGCAGCCCGGTAGCGACATGTTGCATCGGAATAACGCGAAGGTGATTTGGGTTCATTCCGCCGGTTGGGCTTCGCTTGTCGTTTGCGGCGAATCGATTGTCAGCAAGTGACGTCGCAAGTACGGGCTGATGCGCGCTTCAAGCCCGATTGCAAGGCTGAACATGGCTGGGACAATAATCAGCGTAAGCAGTGTCGAGAGCATCAAGCCACCAATGACCGTGACACCCATCGGCTGCCGCCATGCGCCGTCTCCGCTAAAGGAGATTGCTGTTGGCAACATCCCTGCCACCATCGCAACAGTTGTCATCAAAATCGGCTGTGCGCGCTTGTGCCCAGCATCGACAATCGCTTCAAATTTGGGCACGCCCTTACTCATTTCCTCGATCGCAAAATCGACCAGCAGGATTGAGTTTTTGGCCACGATTCCGAGCAGAAGAATAAGCCCAATCCCGACCGGCATGGAAATGGGAAACCCAGTCATCATCAACGCAATCAATCCTCCAAGCGGTGCGAGCGCCAACGAGGCGATGTTGACCAGCGGAACGATAAATCGGCGATAAAGCAAAACCAGCACGGCAAATACCAGAAATACGCCCGAGACCAGTGCCGAAACAGTGTTGACGATGAACTCGGTCTGCCACTTCTCCTGCCCGGCAGTAATCTGGCGCACGCCCTGCGGCAAGTTCTTGAGCAGGGGCATGGTATTGATCTTCTGCCAAGCCTCGCCTGAAACCTTGTTTGGTGCCAGATCGGCACCGATCACCAGGCGTCGCGAGAGATTATAATGGCGAATGACCGTTGGCCCCGAACCAAGGCCAATGTCAGCAACCACAGATAGTGGCACCGTGCCCCCATTCGCTGTGGGTACCGGTAAATTCTGGATTGCAGCCAGCGACCGGCGCGGACTTTCCCCAAATGTAACGCGAATGGGGATCTGCCTGTCAGCGAGAGAGAATTTTGCAGCCTCCTGATCGATTTCGCCCTGTGTCGCGATGCGGATCGCGTTGCTCAACGCCTCGGTCGTAATCCCTAGTTGGGCGGCCACATCAAAATGCGGATGCACGATGATTTCAGGACGAAGCAAATCACCATCGATCCGCGGGGCGCGCAACTCCCTGATTTTAGCCATCTGATCGACAAGCCGATTGGCGGTATCGCGCAGCAGCACCGGATCGTCCCCCACCAGAATCAGCGTAATATCGCGGCCGCTAATGCCGCCGCCATTTTGCGCCTGAAAATTGATCCGCGCATCCGGAATGGCGAGCAATTTGGGCAACATCGCTTTTTCCCACTGCAAACTTGGCGTTTTGTGGCCCGGTTTGAGCGCGATCGAAACTGTAGCGCTCCCGACATTGACATCATCGAGTACACGGTCAACATCAGGCGACTTGCGGATTATTTTACTCACCTGTTCGGCGACCGCCTGCGTTTCAGCTAGTGTGCTGCCCGGCACCATCTCGATATTCACCCAGCTATTGTCGATGTTGATGCTGGGCTGGAACTGGCTGTGCGAAGCAAGATGCCAGAAGAGTGCAACGGTCAACAGCAGCGCACCACCTCCACCGCCGAGCACCGTCAAAAGACGATGTTGCAAGGACCAGCGCAACACCCTGTCGTACAAATCCATAAGCGGCCCCCGGCCATGCGGCTGCTTGCCCTGCGCCTTGAGCATATACGCCGCGACCATCGGCGTAATCAGACGCGCCACCGCCAGGCTGAGCAAAACCGCGACCACCACAGTCAACCCGAAGTTCTTAAAATACTGCCCCGAAATTCCCGGCATCAGCCCCACGGGAAGGAACACCGCCGTTATCGTCATTGTCGTTGCCAACACAGCGAGTGCGATTTCGTCCGCAGCATCAATGGCCGCCTGAAATGCCGATTTTCCCATACGCATATGCCGCACGATGTTTTCAATCTCGACGATGGCATCATCGACCAACACACCGGACACCAGGCTGAGCGCGAGCAGGCTCAGCGAATTGAGGTTGAAACCCAACCGGGACATGAACCAGAAGGCCGGAATCGCCGAAAGTGGAATTGCGAGCGCGGAAATCAGCGTCGCCCGCCAGTCCCACAGGAAGAGAAAGACAATTACGACGGCCAGTAAAGCCCCTTCCACCATCGCGGCCATCGACGAGTGATACTGGTCCTTGGTATATTGCACCTGATTGAAAATCTCGTGGATATGAACGCCAGGATTAGCCGCCTGCAGTTTGGCAATCTCCTCCTGAGCGCCGTCATAAACCGATACATCCGAGGCCCCTTTCGCCTGCTGAAAACTGAAGCTGAGCACCTGATGCCCATTCAGCAGCGAGATGCTGCGCTGCTCCCCGAATCTATCCTCAACCTTGGCAATGTCGGCGAGTTTGACAGCGCGCCCCTGACCGATCGGAATCTGGAGCTGCCCGAGCTGATACGCGTTATCCGCGTTGCCGACCACGCGCACCGCCTGTTCGGCACCGGCGATTTCCAGACGCCCGCCGGTTGCATTGGTGTTGAGACTGCGCAGTGTGGCGTTGATCTGATCGGCGGTGACGCCCAGCGCCTGCATCCGCGCCGGATCAAGCGTGACCCGGATCTCGCGTGAGACGCCGCCACCCCGGCTCACCCTTGCCATTCCGGGAACACTCAGCAGCCGCTTGGTAATGGTGTTATCTACATACCAACTGAGCTGTTCCAATGTCATGCTGGTAGAATCGACCGTGTAATATGCCAGGGCACCGTCGTCGAAATCAATACGTGCCACCTGCGGTTCCAGGATTCCCTGCGGAAGGTTGCTGCGTACCTGCTGCACCGCATTGCGCACATCATTCAGCGCGCGGTCAACCGGCATTCCTACATCAAACTCCACACTGGTTTCGCTGTTACCTTCGCTGATATAGGAGTTGATCGCGGTTACGCCGTTGACCGTGCGCACCGCCGCTTCAATTTTCTGGGTAACCTGGGTCTCCAGTTCGCTCGGTGCCGCGCCAGGCTGCGCGATATTTATGGAAATGACCGGAAAACTGACATCCGGGCTGTCGGTCACCGTCATCTGGGAGAAACTGACAAGTCCCGCCATCAGCAGCCCGATAAACAGGACAATCGGCGGCACCGGGTTGCGAATGGCCCATGCCGATATGCTGCGGAAATTCACGGCGTACGTCTCAAGATTGCGCCTGATGCGCCATAACAGGCCGAACTTTCTGCCCCAGATTAAGGAATGGCGCCGCAGTGGCGACAACCCGCTCGCTGCCATCCAGTCCGGAAGCAATGGCAATTCCCTGATCAGACACATTGGCGATCTTCACATCACGCCGCACCACCTGATTATCACCGTCAATGATATAGACATAACTGCCATCATGCCCGGTGCCGGTTGCAGTCTGCACTGCGGATTGCGGGAGCAGCGGTGCAGATATAGCGCCCATATCCAGCCGGGTTGACGCAAATCCACCGGGCCGCAGCGATGGATCATACGCGAGCGCAATCCGGCCAACCCCCTGCCGGGTTTGCGGATCAATGATTGGCGCGACCTGCCATACGCGCCCGGTGAGCGGATGCGTGGCACCGGTCGGGGTCACCTGCGCGACATCCCCAACGCGCAGTTGCGCCAGGTCGGCTTCAGCAAGCTGAGCCTTCAACTCCATTTCACCGTCACGCGCGATCCTGAACAGCACGCCTGAAGCCGGTCCCACGACCTGCCCTTCCTCGACGTTACGGCTCAGAACGAGACCAGCGGCGGGCGCGCGTATTTCCAAACGTCCCGTCAGCGCCCGCGATTGTGAAAGTTGGGCGCGCGCAACATTCACCTGCGCAAGCGCCGCATCCAGTGTGGCTTTTTTGCTCTCGACATCGGCCTTTGAGATAAAACCGCGTGATAACAGCGCCTCCGCACGGCTGTAATTGCTTTGTGCAATCTGAGCATTGGCCTGCGCGGCGGTAATAGAGGCCGCCGAGGCCGCATCCTGCGCCACTTGAACCGAGCGCTCGATGGTCGCAAGCACCTGCCCTGCCTTTACCCAATCGCCCGGCTCCACTAGCACATGCGTCACACGCCCGCCATCACCCACCGCGCTCACCGGCATGTCGCGCCGGGCTGCGATTGTCCCCGTCGCCGTCACGATTCGTGGCACCGAGACATCGCGCGCCGAGATAACTGTCACAGCAGGAATGTTGTTTGAAGCTCCATTTGTGACGATTGGTGACGATTTGGAGATCTGCCATACTGAGAGCCCTATGATGATTGCGATGATCGCCAGCACAGCAAGCACAAACAGTCCGCGCCGCCGCCCGGGCGCAACTGCGTCATATGTGTCGCCTGATTTACTTCCTATTCTCGACTCATAGTTCATAGGACATCTTCTATAACCACTAGGCGCGGTACGACCAAGCCCCACGCAATAATCTTTGCTGTATTAGTTAAGTAGATCACCAACTTCAAGCCCCAAAACCCAATTTGACAAAATTTCGCTTGCCAAATGCCCGATTTGTGCAACGATGGGGCTGCCACACTGAGATGGCGAGGGTAAACAGGAGTGAATGTCATGCTTGGACATGGAATAATCATGACCATCATTATCGGCCTGGTCTGTGGGGGCCTTGCAAAAATGGTCATGCCCGGAAACAATCCGGTCGGATGGATCGTTACATTGATACTCGGCATCGCCGGATCATTTGTCGGCTCGTATATCGCACATATGCTCGGATTTGCTGACCAAAATTTGATTATACAGATCATTTTCGGCGTGATCGGTGCCGCGATCTTGCTTGCGATCTGGCACTATATCCAGCGCGCCCAGAGCGGTTCGTAACCGCGCAGAGCACACAGGAAGGCCGCCGATCACTCGATCAGCGGCCTTTTTGATTGTCCGTGTGCTGTCGGATCAGAAGCGCTGCTGGCGCTCGTAAAGCGATTTATAATGCTGAATGCGGGTCACGCGCAGGCCGGGCATCCCCGATCGGTCAACCGCGCGCTGCCATCCGGCGAATTCCTCAACCGACAGGCTGTAGCGGTCGCACACTTCATCCACACTCAGCAACCCGCCATTGACGGCGGCGACCACCTCGGCCTTGCGCCGCACAACCCAGCGCGTGGTTCCCGGCGGCGGCAGTGTCTCGATGGTCAGCGACTCACCCAAGGGACCGATGACTTGCGCGGGACGGATTTTCTGATTCTCGATCATGCAACAACCTCGATATGGCCGGCACTGGCTTCGTGCCGCAAGCCGGACATTACGCCCAATCCCTTGAAAGAAGATTGAAACGCCAAGGTAAACGGTCTCTTCATAATTCCTGCTCTTTCCTTAGCATCGCGGCGGTAGCATCGTGAAAGCTGACGGCATCCGGCTCAGATGTGTCCGCTTTTAGGGGGGTTTGCAGCGCCTCTCCGGGTGCAGCCTGTGCCAGTTCCGCTTGTGCGGCATCAAGCTTCGCGCGCAGCTCCGCCCATTCCAGGGGAGGCAGGGGTTGCGCCTTGTCGAGTGTCCTGCTTTCGCGTGAAAATCCATAATCCATGGCCACCTTGTCGCATAAAATGCTGAAGTCTTAGTAAAGATGGCGAAAAATGCGCCTTGCCCCCTCGCGCCAATAGGGCGGCGTGCTATGATGGCTGCATGTACAATCTGTTTCAGCTCGGTGAGAATGTACATGGCAAGCGCATTGTCGTCGCCATGTCTGGAGGGGTTGATTCGTCGGTTGTGGCCGCACTCGCGGCGCAGAGCGGGGCCGAAACCATAGGCATCACGCTTCAGCTTTATGACCATGGCGCGGCGGTAGGCCGCACCAAATCCTGCTGCGCCGGGCAGGACATTCGCGATGCGCGTGCTGTCGCCGACAAAATCGGTATCGCGCACTATGTATTCGACCATGAGAGTGCATTCCGCGGATCGGTGATCGATAATTTCGCCGATGAATATTTGCGCGGTCGCACACCAATCCCCTGTGTGCGCTGCAATATGGGCGTTAAATTCACCGATCTGTTGCGGCTGGCGCGCGATCTGGGCGCAGATTGCCTCGCCACCGGTCACTATGTCCGCCGAGAGTTGGGGCCGGAAGGTGCTGAATTGCACAGCGCGCGTGATCCGGCGCGTGACCAGAGCTGGTTTCTGTTCGCGACCACGCGTGCGCAACTCGAGTATCTGCGCTTTCCGTTAGGTGGCCTGCCCAAGCCGCAGGTTAGGGAAATGGCGGCGGAGCTTGGCCTGAGCGTTGCCGCCAAGCCCGATTCACAGGACATCTGTTTTGTCCCTAACGGTGATTATGCGGCTGTCGTGCGCCAGCATCGCCCGCATGCCGGTACGCCGGGCAAAATCGTGCGCGAGGATGGCACAGCGTTGGGCAGTCACACCGGCCTCATCAATTTCACCGTGGGCCAGCGCAAGGGGCTTGAGATTGGTGGTCAGCCCGAGCCGCTCTATGTGGTGCGCCTGGAGCCGGAAACGCAGCAGGTGATCGTCGGCCCGCGCGAATCACTGGCCGTTTCACGGTTGCGGATTACCGAGGCAAACTGGCTGGCCGACGCGCAAGATAAGCCGGTGCTGGCCAAGGTGCGCTCGATGGCAATACCGGTGCCCGCCATGCTCCGGGGCGAATGGCTGCATTTTGAACGCAAAGAATATGGCGTCGCACCGGGGCAGGCGGCGGTGCTGTATGACAATACCCGCGTGCTCGGTGGTGGCTGGATTGCTGAAACCGCGCGCGATTGAACCCGCTTAAATGACAAACGGGCCGCCCGGTTCCGGCTCCATCAGTTCAACGATATTGCCATCGGGATCGCGCAGATAAGTCGCCTTGCACAGGCCCGCAGCGTGGCGCGGGCTGCAATGAAAAGGGATGCCAAGTGCCGTGAGCCGCGCATATTCGGCCTCGATGTCGTCCACGGTCACGCAGATATGGGTGTAGCCCACATCATTGACCGGTCGGTCGGGGCTGCCCGCCTTACCTATGGGCGCACGGAACTCGAACAACTCAAGAAACCCGTTGGCCAACCTGAGAATCGCTATCTTCACGCTGGTTTTATCAAGCGCGAAGATGGCGTCGCAATCGGGCATGTCGCCATCCCATTCGGTGCGCAGCACTTCTGTAAAGCCGATCACATCAATATAAAAGGCTGCAAGCCGCTCGATATTGGTGGTCGTGATGCTGGCGTGATGCAGATGTTTAACCATAGCACGACCCTCCAAAATTGGCAGTGTTGGGTTTTACCCCGCCATATGCGCGAGGGCACCTAGCAAAAGTAATGCCACGATGTTGGTGATCTTGATCATCGGGTTGACTGCGGGACCTGCCGTATCCTTATACGGATCACCCACCGTATCGCCGGTCACTGCCGCTTTGTGCGCTTCCGAGCCCTTGCCGCCATGGTTGCCGTCCTCGATATATTTCTTGGCGTTGTCCCATGCGCCGCCGCCCGAAGTCATCGAGAGTGCCACAAACAGCCCGCCGACAATCACGCCGAGCAACAGTGCGCCAAGTGCAGCAAAGCCGTTGGGCTTTCCAGCCACCGTCGAAATCACGAAATAAACCACAATCGGCGCCAGCACGGGCAGCAGCGACGGGATAATCATCTCCTTGATCGCCGCCTTGGTAACCAGATCCACGGTGCGCGCATAATCGGGCTTGGACGTGCCCGCCATGATCCCGCTGTTGGTGCGGAACTGTTCACGCACATCCTTGACCACATCGCCCGCCGCGCGGCCCACGGCGGTCATGCCCATCGCGCCGAACAGATAGGGCAGCAGCGCGCCGAGCAGCAGCCCGACAATGACATAGGGGTTTTTGAGGCTGAAATCGACAAGGCTATTGCCTGCCGAATCAACAATACCCAGCTTCTGGCCGAACTCATCGAGATCCGAAGTGAACGAGGCGAACAGCACCAGCGCCGCCAGCCCCGCCGAGCCAATCGCATAGCCCTTGGTCACCGCCTTGGTGGTGTTGCCAACCGCATCGAGCGCGTCGGTTTTGGTGCGCACGCTATCATCCAGCCCTGCCATCTCGGCGATGCCACCGGCATTGTCGGTCACTGGGCCATAGGCATCAAGCGCCACAACCATCCCGGCGAGCGCAAGCATCGCGGTTGCACTAAATGCAATCCCGATCAGGCCCGCGAGCTTGAATGCGATGATGATCCC
The DNA here is from genome assembly GCA_028869975.1 of Alphaproteobacteria bacterium. Lineage (GTDB taxonomy): Bacteria > Pseudomonadota > Alphaproteobacteria > Sphingomonadales > Sphingomonadaceae > JAGWQR01. Next base: position 9,546 of record JAGWQR010000114.1, read on the forward strand.
TGCGCAGATGACGAGCGTGGGCAGCGCGGTTGCTTCCAATGACACGGCGAGACCCTGAATGACGTTCGTGCCATGGCCTGTTTCCGAGGCTTTGGCGATCGAACGCACCGGACGATAATTGGTGCCGGTGTAATATTCGGTAATCCAGACGATCAGTCCGGTGATGACGAGGCCGAGCAACATGCAATAATAGAGCATCCGCCCCGTGAGCACCGTGTCGCCAACGGTGCCGAGCGAGGCTTCCATATCGCCGCCAATCGCCCACTGCGTCGCAAACCAGATCACAATCGCGGAGAGGATCGCGGTCAGCCCAAAGCCCTTGTACATCGCGCCCATGATATTCTGCGATTTGCCGAGCCGCACCGCATAGGTGCCGATGATCGAGGTGATGATGCACACGCCGCCGATGATAAGCGGCAGGCTCATCAGCCGCGCCAGCGCATCAGATCCCTTCAAGAGCAGCGCTGCGAGAACCATCGTTGCGCCAACAGTCACAACATAGGTTTCGAACAGGTCGGCGGCCATGCCCGCGCAATCGCCAACATTGTCACCAACATTATCGGCGATCACAGCGGGGTTGCGGGGGTCATCCTCGGGGATGCCGGCCTCAACCTTGCCGACCAGATCCGCACCCACATCCGCCGCCTTGGTGAATATGCCGCCGCCAAGCCGCGCGAAGATCGAGATCAGCGATGCGCCGAACGCCAGCGCGAGCAGCGAATCAACCACAATCCGCTCCGACGGTGCATGGCCCGCCATTACGGTCAGGTAATAATAGAAGCCCGAAATCGCGAGCAGCGCGAGGCCCGCCACGAGCATCCCGGTCACCGCGCCCGCGTTGAACGCCAGCGTCAGGCCCTGTTGCAAGCCGGTTTGCGCCGCTGCCGCCGTGCGCACATTCGAGCGCACCGAGATGTTCATGCCAACAAAACCTGCCGCACCCGACAGGATCGATCCCAAAACAAATCCGACCGCCGAGGTGACGCCTAGAAAATACCCCACAAGCACCGCGACCACCACGCCAACCATCGCAATCGTAGTATATTGGCGCTTCAGATAAGCCTGCGCACCCTCCTGAATGGCGGCGGCAATTTCCTGCATTTTCGCATTGCCCGCCGATTTGGACAGGATCATACGGCTGGTGATGGCGCCGTAAAGGACGGCAATAATGCCGCACAGGATTGAAGCGGTAACGACGGTCATAATGAGTGTCCCTACTGGTTTTTATGCACGGCCAAGCAGCCGCAAAATTGCGTTAAGTGGCACCCCATAGCGAACAAAGCACTCAATGCAAGCTTTTATCTCGCCATCGTAATTGGGCTTTTCTTCTTGGTCCTGATTGCCATCTTCCTTCTCCTCTTCGTCGGATACACTTTCTTGCGACAGAAGTCGACACGATACGCCAGTATTGGCCAGTTTGAGTAA
>JAGWQR010000115.1 GCA_028869975.1 Alphaproteobacteria bacterium
ATCGGCTCCGGCGCGATCGGGATCGAATTTGCGTCGTTCTACAATGATATGGGCGCGAATGTGACGGTGGTGGAAATGCTCGACCGGATTGTGCCGGTGGAGGATGAAGAGGTCAGCGCCTTCCTCGCCGCCGCGCTCAAGAAACAGGGCATGGATATTCGCGCCTCGACCGGCGTGCAGAAGATCACCACCACAGACAAGGGCGTCACCGCCGAGATCAAGGCCCCCGACGGCAAAGTGACTGCGGAAGAGTTCAGCCATGTCATTGTCGCAGTCGGCATCGTGCCCAATGTCGAGAATATCGGGCTGGAGGACTTAGGTGTTGAACCGGACCAGCGCTTCCATATCAAGACCGATGCCTATTGCCGCACCAATGTGCCCGGCATTTACGCGATTGGCGACGTGACGGCGGGGCCGTGGCTTGCGCACAAGGCGTCGCACGAAGGGATTTGCGCGGTGGTCGATATTGCGGCGAAGCTGGGGCGCGACGATGTCCACCCCCACGCCGCCGACACCAGCAACATCCCGGGCTGCACCTATTGCCACCCGCAGGTAGCGTCGGTCGGCCTCACCGAAGCAAAGGCGAAAGAAGCGGGATACACCGTCAAAGTCGGCAAATTCCCGTTCATCGGCAATGGCAAGGCGATTGCGCTGGGCGAGGCCGAGGGCTTCATCAAAACCGTGTTAGATGAATCGACCGGCGAACTGCTCGGCGCGCACATGGTCGGCGCCGAAGTCACCGAGCTGATCCAGGGCTACACAATTGGCAAGACCGCTGAACTCGTGGCCGAAGACTTCATCCACACCGTCTTCCCGCACCCGACGCTTTCCGAGATGATGCACGAATCGGTGCTGGGTGCATACGGATTCGCACTGCATATTTGAGAAAGCGTTACCGCGCCCTTAGGCTCTTGAACTTCGTAATCCCGCAATCGCCGCCGATGCGCGCGTGGAACTGGTCGCGCTTGGCGCAAACATGGCCGTCAGCCGTTGGGGTCAGGTAAAAGCCCGAATAGAAAAATTCGCGTGCCGAGCAGCCACGTTCGAGCAATGCGCGCACCCGCTCACCGCCATGCAGCACCAGATCAACGCTGTTCGGGTGGGTAATCGCCGCGCCACCAAGGTTTCCCAAAGGGATGCAGCGCGGCCCTTTATGCTCTTTCCACTCGACGGGGCGCACCATTTCAGCAGGTGCAGCCGAGGAGCCTGTGATACGGATGCGGATCACGGTCTGCTGCATGATCGTGATCGGCGGACCCGCAATGACAGCAGCCGCACTTGCGGCGAGCGCCAATGCGCTATAAACATGCCATGCCCGGATCATCATCTTCCTATAACGCAAATGATTGAACAGACCCTGAATTTTTTCGCAGGCATATTTACGCGGGTTTTGGCGTGAGTGTTGAGGCTCTTGCAGGGCTGGCGGCGCGGCTCGGGCCGAAGGGCTTCACGACTGATGCAGAAGTGATGGCCCCCTGGCTGACAGATTGGCGGGGGATTTGGCATGGCGAAGCGGCGGCGCTGGTTTCTCCTGAAACAGTGGCGGAAGTGGCCGATGTGGTGCGCACCGTCGTCGCAGCAAGCATTCCGCTGGTGCCGCAGGGGGGCAATACCTCGATGGTTGGAGGCGCAACGCCAGATATGCGGGGCGATGCGCTGATCCTGTCGCTGCGCCGGATGAACGCGATCCGGATGATTGAGGTGGGCGGGCTGCGCGCGCAAGTCGAGGCGGGGGTGGTTCTGCAATCCTTGCATGATGCAGTTACGACGCATGGGGTGCGTTTCCCGCTTTCGCTAGGCGCGAAAGGTTCGGCGACGATTGGCGGACTGATCTCGACCAATGCTGGCGGGGTGCAAGTTCTGCGTCACGGCACGATGCGCACGCTGGTACTGGGGCTGGAGGCGGTGCTGCCCGACGGATCGATCCATAATGGCCTTGCGCCGCTCAAGAAGGACAATCGCGGTTATGATCTGACGCAGTTGCTGATCGGCGCAGAGGGAACGCTCGGGGTGGTGACAGCGGCGACGCTGAAGCTGGAGCCAGCGGTGGCGGATCGCGCTGTGGCGTGGATAGGCCTGAAAAGCCCGCAGGCAGCGCTCACTCTGCTGCGCTTCATGGAGCGCCAAGCTGCGCGGCATATCGAAAGTTTCGAGCTGATTCCGGCGGACTCACTCGCGCTCGTGCTCAAGCATATTCCGGGCACGCGGGCGCCGCTTGGCAGTGAACACCCCTGGCATGTACTGGTCGAATATGTGGTCGAGGAAACCGGGGTGTCGGCGCAAGCGGCACTGACCAATCTGATTACTCAGGCGCTGGCGGTCGGTCTGTTTGTCGATGCCGTTATCGCGCAGTCAGAGGCGCAGTGTGCAGCGTTCTGGCACATTCGCGAGTCGATTTCCGCCGCCGAGCGCGCCGATGGCCCCGCCGTCCAGCACGACATTTCGGTACCGGTCGATGCGATGCCGGATTTCATGATCAGCGCCGCGCGCGCGCTGGAAGCGGAGTTCCCGGGCGTCAACGCCTCAGCGTTTGGCCATCTTGGCGATGGCAATGTCCATTTTCATGTCCGCGCGCCGAAGAGGGTGGATGCTGGGCAATGGCGCGCGTCCGTTGGCAAGCCTGTGTCGCGCCGTGTTCATGATCTGGTGGTGGCCGCAGGGGGCTCGATTTCCGCCGAGCATGGTATAGGCCAGATGAAGCGCGCCGAACTGCTCCGCCTGTCCGATCCAGCGCGGATTGCGGTGCTGCGGGCGATCAAGGCCGCGCTAGATCCACACGGCATCTTCAACCCCGGCAAGCTGATCCCGCTTGCGTCAGACGCCGAGGTTCAATAAGGCGGCGCATCTTTTTGTGACGGAGATTGATATGGCGAGTGTTCCCGGCGGCAACGGACTGCCTGTGTTGTATAATGATTTGCAGCCGCTGTCCTGGCTGGACCATGGTGACTGGCGC
>JAGWQR010000116.1 GCA_028869975.1 Alphaproteobacteria bacterium
CCTGCGGCGGGGGTGAAGGGTGTTACGGCGCGCGCCAGCCCGGGCACCGTGCCCATCGCTGCGGCAAATGCAACAGATTTCAGAGCGGTGCGGCGATCAAGCATTGTCATTTCCCCTTCCATACGGGCTTGCGCTTCTCGGCAAAGGCGCGCGGCCCTTCCTGCGCATCTGCGCTGCTATACGCCTTTTCATGCGCCGCCCAAGCGGCATCGAGCGCCGCCGACCGACTCATCTCTGTGGCGATCATCACCGTACCGCGCGCGGCCTGCACGGAGAGCGGCGCGCCCTCAAGGATTTCACGCGCGAGCTCAAGCGCAGTCTCCATCAGTCTATCCGGTTCGGCCAGCCGGTTGACGAGACCAATCTCATAGGCCCGCTGCGCACTGATCGGATTGCCGGTCAGGACAATCTCCATATAAATACGCTGCGGGATCATGTGGATGAGCGGCGACGACCATGGCGAGCCGCGCCCGACCTTCACCTCGGTGATTGCAAACTTGGCCGTCGTGGACGCGACGCACAAATCACACCCCTGCGCGATCATCCAGCCGCCCGCGAACGCGACGCCGTTGACTGCCGCAATCGTCGGCTTGGAGAGAGAGATCGTCTCATAAGGCACCGGAAACATGTCGCGCGGCGGGACTTTGAGGCCGGTTTCGACCATCTCCTTCAGATCGCCACCCGCGCAGAACGCCTTGTCACCGCTGCCTGTCAGGATAGCGATGCGCGCTGCGCTGTCCGCCTCAAACCGCGCCCATGCGGCGAACAGCCCGGCGCGTACCTCGGCGCTTAAGGCATTGCGCTGCTCAGGCCGATTGATCGTGAGGATCGCGATGCCATCCTCGGTTAGCCCATAAAGAACCGCGTCGTCCATGTTCAATACCCCCTTTGCCGTATCTCGAACGCAGCCCGGTCGAGCGCCTCGCGGAAATTGGGGTGCGCAATCGCTACCAGCCGCCGTGTGCGTTCGTCTAGCGTTTGGCCCCTGAGTTCTGCCGCGCCAAATTCAGTGACAATGATATCCACTTCGCTGCGTGCGGTGGTTACCGGGCCGGACAGTGCAGGCACGATTTTGTTAATGCTGCCGGCCTTAGCCGTCGCCGACATCGCTATAATCGAACAACCCCCTGGGGAACGGCTGCCAGCGCGCACGAAATCAACCTGCCCCCCCGTGCCGCCGAGATAGGCGGCGCCCGATTGCTCGGCGTTGACCTGACCGGTCAAGTCTACTTCCAGTGCGGTATTGATCGTCACTAGTCGCGACAGTCGGGCAAGCACGGCAGCGTCATGCGTGTAGCTGGTCGGCGTCATGCGGATTGCGGGGTTTCGATGTGCCCAGTCGTAGAGGCGCCGGGTGCCGATCAGCGCACCGTTGATCGATACGCCAGTATCAATCTCCTTGCGCGCATTGGTGATGACGCCCTTTTCTGTCAGATCAACCAGACCGTCACCGAGCATTCCGGAATGCACACCGAGGTCACGCCGGTCTGCCAACAGGCGCAGTATCGCGTCGGGTACCGCACCCACACCTGTCTGGATCACGGCGCCATCGCCGATGTAACGCGCTGCATGGGCGGCGATGGTCTCATCTGTCGCACTGATTACGGCCTGCTGGACTTCGACAGGCGAGCGCGACACGCGCACAGCAACATCAATCGCGGCGGCCGGGATCGTTTCACCCGGTGTGAACGGCACCTGCTCATTGACCTCTGCAATCACGACACGCGCCTTACTGGCCGCAGCGCGCACATAATCGCTAATCAGCCCGCAACTATGATTGCCGGCAGCATCCGCAGGACTGACCTGAATCAGTGCGGCATCGCAGCCGATGAGACCTGCAGAGATCAACGGCCCGACCTGGCTGACATGGCACGGAATGATCTGCAAGGCACCCGCTTTGGACATCCCCCGAAGCGTCCCGATCGCCCCCATGCTGGAGAGCACAAATGATGTAGCGGTTTCAGGCGTGAGCAGCCCTGAAAAGCTGGTTGCGATGAACGCGTGCAGATCGCCAATCTGAGCGCCTTGTGCAATCAGCGCCTCGACCAGTGTGGTCGGTTCACCGCATGCCTGCCCGAACACGATGCGGTCTCCGCGCCGGAGATAGGCGGTTAAATCAAGCCCTTGTGCGTCGGTGTCTTGAGTCATGTTAACCCGGCCAGTTTGAGGACAAGATTAGCCCGCGCCAGATGCGGACGGTCGAG
>JAGWQR010000117.1 GCA_028869975.1 Alphaproteobacteria bacterium
TGAGCAGCACCGCGCCGCCAAAGGTAGCGCCATTGAGATTGCCATCGATACCCCGGATATTGACGAAGCGCCCTTCACCCGTATCGACAGAGAGTGAAACACCGGGAATGCGGCCCAGAGCTTCTGCTGCGTTGTAATCCGGATATTTTGCGATTGCCTCGGCCGACTGGATATCAACCAGATTGAGCGCCGCATGTTGCTCTGCTCTTGCGCCTTTTTCCTGGCGGCGTGCGGTGACGATGACGTCATCCGACTTATCCCCCTGCGCATGGGCCGGCAGAGCCTGGACAAGCGGTATCAGACATGTAGTGCAAACAAGTGCGCGAAATTTCATGATTTTCCCCCAAAGCAAACGCTATGGGGAACCGGTTAGCGCTCAAGTATGACAAAGGCTTAAAACTATGAAGACACTCCGATGACACCAGAAAAAATTGTGTTTGGACGTTAGCCTTATTGTCCGCAATATGCGGGGAGGGTGATAGCGGTAGCCCCTTTGGTGTACCAGTTCTCGTCAGGCAGTTTATACACTTGCCCGTCCGCGACCCGGTCCTTGAGGGTCTGGCAGCCGACGGCGGCGGCAGCTTCTTTCACTGTAACCCCGCGCGAAATCGCGATCTGGGTATAGGCGGCCCGGCGTTTAATATTGATCGAGTCGACTTCGGATTTGAGCGCGGCGGTGGGCGTTGTCTTGAAGCCTAGATAGCCATCAGCCTGTTCGCCAACCGCGCCAGCCGCCTTGGCCGCGCTGACATCAGTTGCGGTCTGGGCCAGAAGCGGCGCGGCTGCACCCAGAGACAGGGCTATGCTGGCAATGGCGCGGATGATGGGGCTGACTGGGCGACTCATTTCGGGAACAACTCCGGGTTATTGGTGATAGTGTCTTGCGCGTCCTTCTGCAACTTGACGACAACTTCTTGCTTTATGGTAATGTTGAGATCGATTTGGATCGGTTTTTCCGGTGCGGCGAGCTGAACACATCCATTCAACCCCAGCGCCAAAATGGCCAAGGCTACCGCCCTTGTTGGAAAATACCTTGCATAAACCCGTGTGCATCTCTCTGTTACCACCTTCGCTTGTCGATATGTCATAGCCATGCTTTCCTAATTCTGAACGGGTGTTGCTGGTGGATGAACAGCCGTCGGCGCGGGATTTGGCGTCGCCGGCGGCGTGTCAACGACCTTGAGTTGCTTGGGCAGATCAGCGCTCACCAGATCGCTCGGATCCTGCAATGTGCGCGCGGTGTTGAACAGGCTGCGGAACGGGGCCTTTATCTGGATGTTGAACTTGAAGGGAATGCCGGTGAGCTGGCTCAGAATAAAATTGCTGTGCGATTTGAGCGGCGTCTGGTTGGTGCCATTAAGGTGAACAACCGTAACCATTTCCCCATCCAGCGGGCCGTTGAGATCAATCGTCAACCCGTTATATTTTACGGATTTGAGCGCGTCGAACGCCATGCGTGAAAAGCGGCCCAGATTTGCTTTGGATATAGGCCCGACATAGGAGACCGTGCCTCCCGCGCGCCTGACGCGCAACTGGCCATGCTCGATCCGCCCGCCATTCCGGTCGAAAATCAGCGGGAGTTCGCCATCAAACACCCCGGTGGCTGCTATATTCTCAAACTTGTATTTTTCGATAAACTGTTCGGCGTTTATGCCCTCGACA
>JAGWQR010000118.1 GCA_028869975.1 Alphaproteobacteria bacterium
AGTGGTGACGATCGGCGCGCAGAATCTGGCTTTTTTCGATGCGGAGAATCGCTCGGATCATCCAATAACGGGTCAGGCCGCCTATAATGTTTCCCCTGATCAGGCGGGGGCCTACTTCAAGAAGATCCAGTGCTTCTGCTTCACCCAGCAAACGCTGCAACCGCATCAGAAAGTGCGGATGCCAGTGCAGTTTTTTGTCGATCCGAGTTTGCTGAAAGATGAAGACTCGAATGAAATCAAGGAAATTACGCTGAGCTACACCTTCTATCCGGTAGACCCGGCGAAAAAGAGCAGCTAGAGCAGCAACAGAATAAGCGAGGACGAAAAACATGGCCGGTGCAAAATCACATGATTACCATATTCTGCCGCCAAGCCCATGGCCGCTGATTGGCGCGTTTTCGGCGCTGTCGATGGCGGCCGGCGGGGTGCTTTGGATGCACAAGATTCCGCATGGCGGCGCACTGTTTATTCTCGGCCTGCTGTTCAGCATCGCCAATGCAGCGATGTGGTGGAACGATGTCATCAAAGAAGCCCATGCCGGCGATCACACGCCGGTGGTGCAGCTCCATCTGCGCTACGGGATGATCCTGTTCATCGCTTCGGAAGTGATGTTTTTTGTCGGCTGGTTCTGGGCCTTTTTTGACTTTTCGCTGTTTCCGGCCCCGATCGAGTGGGTGCATAATGTCGCGCACATCATCACGCCGGTGGCGGGCCAGGCGCCCGAAGCCGCGACCTTCCCCGCAAAGGGGCTGGAGGTGCTCGATCCGTTCAAATTTCCTCTGCTCAACACGCTGATATTGCTCTGCTCGGGGACGACAGTGACCTGGGCGCACCATGCGCTCATCCATGGCGACAGGCAGGGGCTGAAAAATGGGCTGTTGTGCACCATTTTGCTCGGCCTCACCTTCACGAGCATTCAGGCGTATGAGTATATGCATGCGCCCTTCCCCTTCGGCCATATCAATTATACCTCGGCCTTCTTCATGGCGACCGGGTTTCATGGCTTTCATGTCATCATAGGCACGATCTTCCTGAGCGTGTGCCTGGTGCGTGCCTATCGTGGTGATTTCACCCCGCGCCAGCATTTCGGGTTTGAGGCCGCCGCATGGTACTGGCACTTCGTGGACGTGGTGTGGCTGTTCCTGTTTGCCGCCATCTATATCTGGGGCGGCTGGAGCGCACCGATTCACGCAGGCTGAGTCTGGTGACTGAAAAGCCTGGCCTGATTCGCAATGCACTGACCGGAGGATGCCCGCGCTGCGGCGCGCGCACTCTCTTCAAAGGCTGGGTGACGTTTGCGCCGAGATGCAGCGCGTGCGGACTCGATTTTGAGCAATTCAATGTCGGCGATGGCGCGGCGGCCTTCCTCATCTTCATCATCCTGAGCCTTGTTTTTGCCGGGATCATCTGGGTGGAAGTCACGTTCAGCCCGCCCTGGTGGGTGCAGATGGCGATCTGGCTGCCGGTGACGATTGTGCTGACGCTCGTGCTGCTGCGTATCGCCAAGGGCGCGCTCATCGCCGCCGAGTATCGCAATGATGCCGGTGCCCATGATGCTCAAAAGGGGACGCGGATCAAATGAAATTCCCCATCTTCCCCACTTCGATAGTCGCAGCCGCGATGGCGTTGATGATCGGCCTGGGCGTCTGGCAGTGGAACAAGGCACAGCATGAGACGCCGCATGGCCCGTTCGCGGGCGATCCGATCACCTTCCCCGCGCATTATGCCGGCGGTGATCTGACACCCTATCTCTGGCACAAGGCGAATGGCTATTGTGCGCTGGTGACCGGCTGGGACGCAAGCGCCGGACGCAATCTCAAAGGGGACTCTGGCTGGAAGCACCTCGCCACCTGTTTTCAGGGGGATGCAGGCAGCGATCCAATGGCGGTGAATATCGGCTGGTCAACCGACGCCACCAACCCAGACTGGCAGGGCGGGCAGGTTTCGGGTATGATTATCGAAGGCCCGGATCGCACGCTGCATCTGGTGGCGGATACTGCCGCACCCGGCCTGCAACCAAGCGAAGTGCCCGCGCCCAATACGGTCAACCACCTCTCCTACGCGCTGCAATGGTGGGCCTTCGCTCTGATTGCGGCGGTGATTTACGTGCTGGTGTTGCGCCGCCGCGCGAAGTAAAACGCCACGCATGGACTATATCAGCACACGGGGGATGGCCCCGACACTGAACTTTGAAGCGGTGACGCTGGCGGGCCTTGCCAGCGATGGCGGGCTTTATGTACCTGCACGCTGGCCGCGCTTCACGCCAGATGAAATTGCAGCGCTGGCAGACCTCTCCTATGTCGAAACCGCCGTGCGCGTGCTAGCGCCCTTTGTTGGCGATGCACTCACCGAAGCGGCGTTGCGCACACTGTGTGCACAGGCCTATGGCAGCTTCAGCCATGCTGCGGTGACGCCGCTGGTGCGGCTTGATGCGCAGCACTGGCTGCTTGAACTGTTCCATGGCCCCACGCTCGCGTTCAAGGATGTGGCGCTGCAACTGCTGGGCGGCCTGTTCGAGCGCTTCTTGGCGCACCGCGACACTCACCTCACCATTGTCGGCGCAACCTCGGGCGATACAGGATCGGCGGCGATTGCGGCGGTTAAGGGCCGCGCCAAGATCGACATTTTCATGCTGCACCCCGAGGGCCGCGTTTCGGATGTTCAGCGCCGCCAGATGACGACCGTAGCCGCCGCCAATGTCCATAATATCGCGATAGAGGGCAGCTTTGATGACGCGCAGCGCATCGTGAAGGCGCTGTTCGCCGATGCGGAGCTGCGCAGCGCATATAACCTCGGCGCGGTCAATTCGATCAACTGGGCGCGGCTCGCGGCGCAAGTGGTGTATTATTTCTACGCCGCCGTGCGGCTGGGCGCACCGGCGCGGGCGGTGGCCTTCAGCGTGCCGACCGGCAATTTCGGCGATGTATTTGCGGGCTATGTTGCGGCGCAGATGGGGCTGCCCATCAGGCGGCTGATCGTGGCCACCAATGTCAACGACATTCTCCACCGCGCGCTTTCCACAGGCGATTACAGCCAGGGCATCGTCACCCCCACCCAGGCCCCGAGCATGGATATTCAGGTGTCGAGCAATTTCGAGCGACTGCTGTTTGATGTCGGCTGGCGCGATGGCGCGGCAATCCGAGAGCAGATGGCGGCGTTCGAGACCCGCACGGCGATGCAGCTCAGCACGGCGCAGCGCGCAGGGGCCGACAAGCTGTTCAGCTCGGCGCGGATCGATCCCGAAGCCATGGTCGAGGCGATGCGCTGGGCGCACGATCACACCGGCAACATCATCGATCCGCATACCGCGATCGGCCTTGCGGCGGCGCGGCGCACCAGCGATCTTGATGGCCCGATCATCACCCTCGCCACCGCGCACCCGGCCAAATTCCCGGACGCGGTGGCAGCGGCTTGCGACGTGCACCCGGCCTTGCCCGCGCGCCTTGGCGATCTGTTTGCGCTGCCCGAGCGCTATGACACGCGCCCCGCCACGCACGACGCGATCAAGGCGTATATCCACGCGCATGGCACGCGCATTGGCTGAGCCATTGACCCCCATCACGCTGATCGGTGACCCCTGGCCCGATTATGGCCTGATCGACAGCGGCAATGGCCGCAAATATGAGCGCTACGGGCCTTACCGCTTCATCCGGCCGGACAGCCAAGCGCTCTGGGCCCCCGCACACGCGCCGTGGGAGGCGCACGCCGAATTCGTCCCCGGATCGGATGAAGAGGGCGGCGGGCGCTGGGTTTTCGCGCAGGACGTGCCGCATACTGGCTGGCCGCTGGCGTGGGAGGCGGTGCGCTTCACCGCGCGCACCACCCCCTTCCGCCACCTCGGTTTCTTCCCCGATATGGCGCCGGTGTGGCGCTGGATGCGGCAGCAACTGGCGGGCCGCACCGCGCCACAAGCGCTCAACCTGTTCGGCTATACCGGCGTCGGGTCGCTCGCGCTCGCCGCCAGGGGGGCCGCCGTCACCCATGTCGATGCCTCCAACAAATCGGTTGAAGCGGCGCGCGCCAACGCCGCATTGTCCGGCCTCGATCAGGCCCCCATCCGCTGGCTGGTTGATGATGCCGCCAAATTCGTGAGTCGCGAGGTGCGGCGCTCAAGGCGTTATGACGGCATCATCCTCGATCCGCCCAAATACGGGCGCGGGCCGGCCAAGGAGCTGTGGGCTCTCGAAACCGGCCTGCCCCCGCTCATCGCCGATTGCCGCCGCCTGCTCGACGAACGCTCGGCCTTCCTGTTCCTCACCGTTTATGCTGTGCGGATGTCGGCGCTCAGCCTCGGCGAATTGCTGCGCCAGAATTTGAGCGATCTTGGCGGCAGCATCGAATGTGGCGAATTGGGCGTACGCGAGGAAGCGCGCGGCCTCACGCTGCCCACCGCCATTTTCGCGCGCTGGCACCGCTGACGCCAGAATGAACGCGACCGACTCTTGCGCGGCGTGCTGATGAACGGCATAAGCCCGCCATGCACGATATCAAATTCATTAGGGAACATGCCGATCTGTTCGACGCAGGGCTGGCGCGGCGGGGGCTGGCGCCGCAAGCGGGTTATATCCAGGATATTGATGAACGTGTCAGAATTACGCAAACAACAGTTGAAAGCCTGCTTGCTCATCGCAATATGATTTCAAAACAAATCGGTCAGGAAATGGCCAAAGGCAATGTTGACGCCGCAAATTCGTTAAAAGCGGAGGTTGAGCAGACGAAGCGGGACCTTCCTCTGAAGGAAGAAGCGCACCGTGTTGCCGTGGATGAACTCAGAATTGCACTGAGTTCCTTCCCAAACCGCCCCGCCGATGATGTTCCCGATGGTGCAGATGAGAATGACAATGTCGAGCAGCACCGCTGGGGCACGCCGCGCAACGGCGGCGCGGAGCATTTCGATATTGGTGCGCCGCTCGGCCTCGATTTTGAAAGCGCGCAAAGTGTCGCGGGGGCGCGTTTCGCGTATCTGCGTCAAGGCGTGGCGCGGCTGCACCGTGCCCTCGGCCAGTTCATGCTCGATCATAACACCGCGCCCGCGTTCGGCTATGAGGAGGTCAACCCGCCGGTGCTGGTGCGCGACGAGGCGATGTTCGGCACCGCGCAACTGCCCAAATTCGCCGAGGATCTTTTCCAGACGAACGATGACCGCTGGCTCATCCCCACAGCCGAAGTATCACTTACCAATATGGTTCGTGAACAGATTCTGTCCGAAGCAGAACTGCCCTTGAGATTTACCGCATTGACACCATGCTTCCGTGCTGAAGCGGGCGCGGCGGGCAAGGATACACGCGGGCTGATCCGCCAGCACCAGTTTGAGAAGGTCGAGCTGGTTTCTATAACCACAGAGGATCAATCTGAAGCCGAGCATGAACGGATGACGCGCTGCGCCGAGAGCCTCCTTGAAGCCCTTGAGCTGCCCTACCGCCGGATGCTGCTGTGCGCGGGCGATATGGGGTTCAGCGCGCGCAAAACCTATGATCTGGAGGTGTGGCTGCCGGGGCAAGGCAAATATCGCGAAATCTCGTCCTGCTCCAATTGCGACGATTTCCAGGCGCGACGGATGCGGGCGCGCTATCGCCCATCTGGTGAAAAGGGAACCCGTTTCGTCCATACACTTAATGGCTCGGCGCTCGCGGTCGGGCGCACGCTGGTCGCCGTGCTCGAAAATTACCAGCAGGCCGGTGGTGCTGTCACCATACCCGCCGCACTCAAGCCCTATATGGGCGGGCTGGAGCGGCTGGAACCATGATGAGGCGCGGGGCGCCCCTGCTGCTGCTCGCGCTCGCCGGGTGTATTCCGCCGGGTGCCCCACTGTTGCAGAGCAAGACACCGCCACCCTCCCCAACCCGGATCGCGCCCGATGCAGAACTTACGCCCGAACCGCCGGTGTGGGAAGCGCATCCTGCAGACGTCAGCACCATCGATGTAACCGGTGGAACCTATACGGTTCAGCATGGCGACACGCTGCATAGTGTAGGTGAAAAGACCCAGGTGGGCTGGGAAGTGCTCGCTCGCGCCAATAATTTAACGCTGCCGGTAAATCTGGTTCCTGGCCAGCAACTCACCATTCCTGCGGGACATTATCATATCGTCAGGTCTGGCGAGAGTGGTATCGCCATCGCGCGCGCCCACCATGTCCATTGGACCGAAATCGTCGCACTCAATGGCCTTACCGAACCCTATGTTATCCACACGAATCAGCGGCTACTGCTGCCTGCGGGAGACAGCCATGCCAGCCTGCCGCCAGTCGCAGCGCCCGCGACACAGCCGCCCGCCAGCATCGCACCAAAGCCACCGGCACAGGACGCCATGGAAGCACGCGCCGCCGCGTTTAATCTGGATGATGTCGTACAGGGCGGAGGCGAACCGGCGCAGGATGCGGGCGCACAGGTCCCGCGTCATCAGCATCCCACCCTTCTTAGCCCTCTGCCCGCAACGTCGCCAGTGCCAGAACCGAAGCATTTTTCAGATGGCACCTTCGCCTGGCCACTACATGGCAGCATCGCAACCCGATTCGGCGGCAATAGTCATGGTATCGACATCACTGCGCAGCCGGGCAGCATCGTCAATGCAGCGGCGAGCGGGGTTGTCGCTTTTGACGGGCCGGTGGCCGGCTATGGCGGCACCATTATCCTGCGGCACGGCGATGGCTGGCTGACGATTTACAGCCATCTTGCCCGGATCAGTGTGACGCGTGGCGAAGCCGTGCGACGAGGGTCCGCGATCGGTATCAGTGGCGGCGCAGACGTGCATTTTGAAATCCGTCAGCACAAAACCCCGATCGATCCAATGCGCAAGCTAGGCCATGTTGACAAAAGGGATTCCCAAACGGTGTGATTTCTGATTCAAGACTGCTTTTTGGAGAGCAGTTATGGGTCGGGGTGATTTGAGTGATGCGGAATGGTCAGTGATTGGTGGATTATTGCCACCGGAGCGCG
>JAGWQR010000012.1 GCA_028869975.1 Alphaproteobacteria bacterium
GCCGAACTGGCCTTCCCACATCACCAGCGCCTTGGGGTCCGCACCGGCATAGCCATATTCAAAGCCGAGTACGCCGAATTCGGAAAGCACCGAATCGAGTACCTCAAACCGGCCATGAGGGAGCGTAGAGAGCGGGATGAACTTATGCTCGTCGGTCTGATCAACCCAGACGGCATGGCGCTGGCTGAACGTGCCGCGCCCCGAATCCTGACCCGACAGGCGCACACCATAACCTTCAGTCAGCAACGAGCCGAACGCCAGTGCTTCGCCCGTCGCCCAGTCAAACCCCGCGCCATTCTTGAACATGGCACGCTTGGCTTCCAGAATGCGGCCCAAAGTCGGGTGGATGTTGAGGCTCTCGGGCACAGTCGTCAGCGTACGCCCGAGCGCGTCCAGCGTCTTAGGTGCAATCGCGGTTTCAACATTGCGCCTTGCGGTTTCCGGATCGGCGGGCTTGTTCAGGCCCGCCCAGCGCCCGCCAAACCAATCGGCCTGATTAGGCTTGTAGCTTTGCCCTGCCTGAAACTCGGTCTCGAGCATATTGGTGAAGCGCGATGTGTGTTCGGCGGCCCAATCCTTGCCGATCACACCCTGCGTGACCAGCCGCGCCGCATAAACCTCCGCGACGCCCGGATGCTGGCGGATATTGGCATACATGAGCGGCTGGGTGAAGCTCGGCTCATCGCCCTCATTATGGCCGAAGCGCCGGTAACACCACATATCGATCACAATGTCGCGGTGGAACTTCTGGCGAAATTCGATCGCCATCTTGCACGCGAAGGTCACCGCCTCCGGATCATCACCATTCACATGGAAGATGGGGGCCTGCACGCCCTTGGCGACATCGGTCGGGTAGGGCGATGAGCGCGCATATTGCGGGCTGGTCGTAAAGCCGATCTGGTTGTTGACGATGAAATGGATGCAGCCGCCCGTATTATAGCCACGCACTTCGGAAAAGCCGAAACATTCCCAGACGATCCCCTGTCCCGCAAACGCAGCATCGCCATGCAGCAGAACGGGCAGCACCTGCACATGTTTGCCCTTGCCAACGTCGCCCTTATCGGTCTGGATCGCGCGGGTTTTGCCGAGCACGACCGGATCGACCGCCTCCAAGTGCGAGGGGTTGGCCGCGAGCGACATATGCACCTTGATGCCGTCAAACTCGCGGTCTGTGCTCGTACCAAGATGATATTTGACATCGCCCGAGCCGCCAACATCATCCGGGTTATCCGAGCCGCCCGAGAATTCATGAAAGATCACCCGATAGGGCTTCGCCATCACATTGGCGAGCATGTTGAGGCGACCACGATGCGGCATACCGAACGCGATTTCTCGTACGCCGAGCGTACCGCCATATTTAATGATCGCTTCCAGTGCGGGGATCATACTCTCGCCGCCATCGAGCCCGAAGCGCTTGGTGCCGACATATTTTTTGGCGAGGAATTTTTCGTATTGTTCGGCCTCGATCACTTTGGCGAGGATTGCGGCCTTGCCTTCGGACGTAAAGCTGATCGCGGCATCCTTGCCCTCCATGCGCTCCTGGAGGAAGCGGCGTTCTTCGACATCCGAAATGTGCATATATTCAAGGCCGACCGTGCCGCAATAATTGGCGCGCAACGTGCCAACAATCTCGCGCACCGTGGCGGTTTGATAGCCCAATGTGCCGCCAAGATAGACCGGCCGGTCAAGACCCGCGCCCGTAAAGCCATGATATTCCGGCGTGAGATCGGCGGGCAGGTCGCGCTTGGCCAGGCCGAGTGGATCAAGGTTGGCGGCGAGATGCCCGCGCACGCGATAGGTGCGGATCAGCATCATCGCGCGGATCGAATCATCCGCCGCGCGCTTGATGTCTGCGTCCGACAGCGCCGCGCCCTTGGCGGAGGCCGCCTGCTTGAGTGCAAGCTGCATCTGCGTCGGATCAAGCGCGGCAGTCAGCTCGTCAGTATCGCTGGGCGGCCAGTTGGGGCGCTCCCAGGACGGGCCGATATCGGTTTCATCCCCCGGTTCAAACGCATAGTCCATCGTCTCGTCTCCTGCGGGCACTTAGCCTTTGAGCGCCTCAAGCATCGTTTCGCCGAGCAAAGATGGCGAGGGCGATACGCGGATGCCCGCCGCTTCCATCGCCGCGATCTTGTCGTCGGCACCGCCCTTGCCGCCCGAAACAATCGCCCCGGCATGGCCCATGCGGCGGCCCGGAGGCGCGGTGCGGCCCGCAATGAACCCGACCATCGGTTTCTTGCGCCCGCGCCTTGCCTCGTCGATCAGGAATTGTGCGGCGTCCTCTTCGGCCGAGCCGCCGATCTCGCCGATCATTATAATTGATTTGGTCGCGTCGTCCGCGAGGAAAAGTTCGAGCACGTCGATGAAGTTGGTGCCGTTGACCGGATCGCCGCCAATGCCGACCGCCGTGGTCTGGCCGAGGCCGACATTTGTGGTCTGGTGCACCGCCTCATAGGTCAATGTGCCCGAGCGCGACACAACCCCCACCGATCCTGCCTTGAAAATGTTGCCCGGCATGATGCCGATCTTGCACTCATTGGGGGTGAGCACGCCGGGGCAGTTCGGCCCGATCAGCCGCGACTTGCTCCCCGAAAGCGCGCGCTTGACCTTGACCATATCGAGCACCGGAATGCCTTCGGTGATGGCGACAATCAGCTCCATCTCGGCGTCAATCGCTTCCAGAATCGAGTCGGCGGCGAACGGTGGCGGCACATAGATGCAACTTGCAGTCGCCCCGGTCGCGGCCTTTGCCTCGGCGACAGTATCATAGACCGGCAGGCCGAGCGCGGTTTCACCGCCTTTGCCCGGCGTGACCCCCGCGACCATCTGCGTGCCGTAATCGAGCGCCGCCTGGGTATGGAATTGCCCGGTTGCGCCTGTCATCCCCTGCGTGATGACCTTGGTGTGCTTGTTAACGAGGATGCTCATGCCAGCGACCCATCAATCGCCTTGCACGCCACCAGCAGTTCCTTCACCGCCGCGACCGACTTGTCGAAATTGGCCTTGGCGTCCGGGTTGAGCGCGATTTCGGCGATGCGCTCAACCCCTCCCGCGCCAATCACCACCGGCACGCCGACATAAAGATTATTGACGCCATATTGACCGCTCAGGTGCGCGGCGCACGGTAGCAAGCGCTTCTGGTCATTGAGATAGGCTTCGGCCATCTCGATGCCGCTGGTCGCAGGCGCATAAAAAGCCGAGCCGGTCTTGAGCAGGCCGACAATCTCGCCGCCGCCGTTGCGCGTGCGCGTCACAATCGTGTCGATCTTCTCCTGCGCGCTCCAGCCCATCTTGATGAGGTCGGGAATGGGGATTCCCGCCACCGTGCTGTATTCGACCACTGGCACCATTGAGTCGCCATGTCCGCCGAGCACGAACGCCGTCACATCGCGCACGCTGACATTGAATTCCTCGGCGAGGAAATGGCGGAAGCGCGCACTGTCAAGCACACCCGCCATGCCGACGACCATGTTGTGCGGCAGCCCGCAATATTCACGCAGCGCCCACACCATCGCATCCAAAGGATTTGTGATGCAGATCACGAAGGCACACGGCGCGTGCGCCTTGATCCCTTCACCAACGGCTTTCATGACCTTCAGGTTGATCCCGAGCAGATCGTCGCGGCTCATCCCTGGCTTGCGCGGCACGCCGGCGGTGACGATGATGACATCGGCCCCCGCAATATCCGCATAGTCGGATGTGCCCTTGAGGTTGGCATCAAAACTCGCGATCGGCCCGCATTGGGCCAGATCAAGCGCCTTGCCCTGCGGCACACCATCGACAATATCGAACAGGACGATGTCGCCCAGCTCCTTTTGCGCGGCGAGATGGGCGAGCGTACCGCCAATCATTCCTGCGCCGATCAGCGCAATTTTTTTGCGGGCCATAATCTGTCCTTCCATATCCATATGTTGCGGAATTGGCGCTGGAGATAGGCGCATTGATGCAGCGCCGCAAGTCTAAAAATGCTCAAAAACGGCTCATTAATGCAAATGATTTGCAATAGCAAATACAGTGATGCGATGAACCGTTCAAGCCCATCGATAAATACGCTTGCACGTCCAGAATGATTCGTGGTTAGTGCGTATTCCGCGATTAGTGGAGGCGTGGATGCGACGAATAGAGTTCTGGCTGGCCCTTTTCGTTGCGCTCCTGGTTCCGCTGATGGCGATGGGGGATACGCGCCCGCAACTGGTATCGGTGATCGCTGGGCCGGATGAAGGCATTCACGAAGTTACGCTCAAATTTTCGCAAAGCATCGTGCCACTGGGGGATCCGCGCGCACCAGCGCCCGCGACGCTGATCTGCCCGGTCCATTCTACTGGGCACTGGGTGGATACACAGACCTATGTGTTTACGTTCGACAAGGTGCTGCCGGGTGGGCTCAAGTGCAAGGTCGTCAGGCATATCGGGCTGAAATCGGCGCGTGGCGTGCCCGTGAGCGGGGCGATGGTCAGCATCATCGATACGGGCGGGCCGAAGGCGCGCGATGTGCTGGGCGGCACAAATTACCGGATCGAGGAGGATCAGGTGTTCCTGATTGCGCCGAACCTGATGCCACGCCCCGGCGCGGTGGCGGCCAATGTCTATTGCGCTGTTGATGGCATTGGCGAGCGGATTGGCGTGAATGTGCTGCCCGCTGATACCGGCCAGAAACTTATCAATGCGGTGGGCACCCAGCGCTGGCGCATCCGTAATTTTTTGGAGAATGCAGGCTTTGGCAAATCCGACACAGGAGAGGATGCCAGCGGGTTCCATCTTGATCCGGCCAAACTCAGCCAGTTGATCGCGGTGAAGTGTGCACGCCCGTTGCCGCCTGGCGCGGATATGGCGCTGGTGTGGGGTGCAGGTGTCGCCGCCGACAATGGCATGACGGCGGGGCACGATCAGCGCTTTGATTTCACCGTGCGCAAGGCTTTCACCGCGCGGGTGGAGTGCTCCCGGGTTAATCCTCATGCCGGATGTAACCCGACGCAGAGCCTGTTTGTGCGCTTCCCCGATGATGTGCCGGTGGCGCAGGCCAACAAGGTGAAGCTGGCACTGCCCGACGGGCGGATGCTCTCTCCCAGCATCGACAAGGATGATCTGCGCAAGGGCCTAACCAGCGATCTGGAGTTTAAGGCACCGCTGCCGGGCGCGGCGGATGTGAAGGTGGTGATCCCCACCGATTTCGCGGATGAGAGTGGACGGCACCTGCTCAATGCGCAGCGGTTTCCGCTCTTGGTGCATTTTGATGAAGCGCCGCCGCTGGTCAAATTCGCTGGCAATTTTGGGATTATCGAGGCGAATGCGGGGGCGACGCTGCCGGTCACCGTCCGCAATGTTGAGCCTGCGCTGGGGATGGGTGTGAACGGCGTGGCGGGGACTGAACAGCGAATCACCGGCGATGATGGCCGCATCGCGCAATGGCTTCGTGACATCGACAAGCACGAGGAGGAGAATATCGATTTTCCCGATGCGCCCAAGGC
Organism: Alphaproteobacteria bacterium; assembly: GCA_028869975.1. Taxonomy (GTDB): domain Bacteria; phylum Pseudomonadota; class Alphaproteobacteria; order Sphingomonadales; family Sphingomonadaceae; genus JAGWQR01. Next base: position 5,469 of record JAGWQR010000012.1, read on the forward strand.
GGTGAAGGGCCAGCCCAAGCCCAAGCGGCCCGATCCGGTCAATCATACCGGCGATACTGCGCTGCTGAACGGGCAGGGGACGCATCTGTCGCTCGCGCTGCCCGGCGGCGGCAAGCCGGAGGAAGTGGTTGGCATCCCGCTCAAGACGCCGGGATTTTACGTCGTTGAGATTGCCAGCCCCGCGCTGGGGCGGGCGCTGCTCGGGCGCCCTGCCACGCGCTATGTGACGGCGGGCGCGCTTGTCACCAATATGGCGGTGCATTTCAAATGGGGGCGGACAAGCTCGCTCGCCTGGGTGACGGCGCTGGATAGCGCGAAGGTGGTGGCGGGCGCTTCGGTGCAGGTGACCGATAGCTGCAATGGTACGGTCCTGGCGCGCGGCACGACCGACGATCAGGGCCGCGCGTTGATCGATCATCTGCCTGCGCCGAATGAAGCCGAGGACTGTAGCGAAAGCGGCGAACACCCGCTGATGGTTTCGGCGCGGCTGAACGGCGATTTCAGCTTCGTGATGAGCCATTGGTCGAAAGGGATCAGCCCGACTGATTTTGAACTGCCGACAGAGGATTCTGCGCCTTCGGACATAATTCACACCATTTTCGACCGGGTGCTGGTGCGCCAGGGCGACACAGTCAACATGAAGCATGTGCTGCGGCGACCGGTGGCGAGTGGCTTTGGTTATGCACCTGGCTTTACCGGCACGCTTGTGCTCAGCAACGAGGCGTCGGACACGCGCTTTGAACTGCCGGTCACGATTGGTGCGGATGGCATTGGCGAGAGCCATTGGAGCGTGCCCAAAGGCGCGCCGCAGGGCGAATATAGTCTCAGTTTCAAACATGGCGATGACGTAATCGACACCAATCAGTCGATCCGGGTCGATGAATTCCGACTGCCCACAATGCGCGCGAGCATTTTAGGCCCCAAGCAAGCGGTGGTGCGCCCCAAAACCGTGCCCTTGAACCTGTTCGTCGGTTATTTTTCGGGTGGTGGGGCGGCCAATATGCCGGTGAGTGTGCGCACCAGCTATGCGTTGCGCGATGCCACGCCAGATGGTTGGGACGGCTGGGCATTCGGTGGCCACGCGCCGGTCGAGGGCACACAGCCGCTTACTCAGGACGCCGAAAGCGACAGCGACGCGACGCCTGAATCGAAGCTCGCCGCCGCCACCATCCCGCTGAAACTGGGTGGCGACGGCACCGGCCATACCAATGTCGATCCGGGCCATGCTGTGGATGAAGACACCGACATGACCGTCGAGATGGACTATCAGGATGCCAATGGCGAAACGCTGACCGCCGCCAACACCATTCCCCTCTATGCTTCCGCCGTGCAGTTGGGGTTGAAAACCGACGGCTGGCTGATGCGTGACACTGATTTGCGCCTGAAGCTCGCCACGCTCGATCTTGATGGCAATCCTTTGCGCGGCAGACAGGTGCAGGTCAGCGTCTATACGCGAGAGATTCTCACGGCTCGGCGGCGGCTGATCGGCGGATTTTATGCCTATGACAGCGTGGCGCGCACCACCAGGCTGGCGGCGAGCTGTACCACAACGACCGATAGTCTTGGTCTTGCCGGGTGCCAGCTTGCACCCGGCACATCGGGCGAAGTGATTGTGGTCGCCACCACTGCCGACGCCGATGGCAATATCGCGCGCGCGGTCAAAGCTGTCTGGCTGGCGGGAGCCAATGACTGGTGGTTCGGCGGCGACAATGGCGACCGGATGGATGTCGTCCCCGAAGCCAAGGCCTACAAGGCCGGCGAAACCGCGCGCTTGCAGGTGCGGATGCCGTTCCGCGAGGCGACTGCGCTGGTCACCGTCGAGCGCGAAGGCGTCATCTCCAGCTTTGTCACACAACTTAGCGGCAAGGATCCGGTGGTGAGCGTGCCGATGCCCGGCGATTATGCGCCCAATGTTTATGTGTCGGTGCTGGCGGTGCGCGGGCGCGCGACCGGCTGGCTCGGCTGGCTGGAGGATGTGCTCAAGGGCATGGGGATCGACCTGACCAAAATAGAAAGCAGCGAACCGACCGGGCTGGTCGATCTCAACAAGCCCGCTTACCGGCTGGGTATTGCCACGGTGAATGTCGGCTGGGCGAGCCATGAACTGGGCGTACATGTGACAACCGACCAGCCACGCTACGCTGTGCGCCAGACGGTGCACGCGCAGATCGCGGTGACCGCACCCGCCGGACAGGCACTGCCTGCCGATACCGAAGTTTCGTTTGTGGCCGTGGATGAGGCGCTGCTTATTCTCAAAGCCAATGATTCGACCGACATCCTCGGCGCGATGATGGGTGAACGCGCGCTTGGTGTGCACACCGCGACCGCGCAGATGCAGGTGGTCGGCAAGCGCCATTATGGCCGCAAGGCAGTGGCGGCGGGTGGCGGCGGTGGCTTGGATATGTCAAGCGTCGCGCGCGATAATTTCAAGCCGCTGCTGCTGTGGAAAGGGCGGGTGCGGCTCGATGCGTCCGGTCATGCCAGCGTCGATGTGCCGCTGGTCGATTCGCTTTCCTCATACAAGCTGGTTGCGGTGGCAACGGGCGGATCGCAACTCTTCGGGCAGGGGAGCACCTCAATCCGGGTGGCGCAGGATTTGAGCATCTATTCCGGTATTCCGCCGCTGGTGCGCAGTGGCGATACGTTTGGCGCACTGTTCACGCTCCACAATGGCACCGATCATGCGATGAAGGTGGAAGCCGTGCCGCATGTGGCGGGGCTTTCTTTAACGCCGCAGACGCTCGATATTCCGGCAGGTGGCGCGGTGCCGCTGATCTGGGATGTGACCGCGCCGGAAGGGGCGTCCGCGCTCGACTGGCAGGTGGCGGTGCATGAAATCGGTGGCCCCGCGCATGATGATATTCGGGTGAGCGAAGATGTTATTCCCGCCATCCCGACCGAGGTGTGGGCGGCGTCGCTGCTGCAAGGCGACGCGACCACGGGCGCAGCGCAGGTGCCACTGCTCGCCCCGCAGGACGCGCTGCCGGGCTTTGGCTTTGTCGATGTGCGGCTGTCGGATACGCTCGCGCCCCCGATGCAAGGCGTGCGCGATTATATGACGCGCTACCCCTATAATTGCTTCGAACAGCGGCTGTCGCGGATCGTCGTGCTCAACGATGTTGCGGGCTGGCAGAAGCTGGCGGAAGATATCCCTGCCTATCAGGATGCCGACGGGTTGATCCGCTATTTCCCGATCAACGGGCTGCACGGCGACGAGGCGCTGACTGCTTATGTGCTTTCTGTGACAGCAGAGGCAGGGCTACCAATCCCGGCGGACGCCAAGGCGAAGATGATCTCTGGCTTGCGCAACCAGATCGCGGGCAAATTGAAGCATGATTATGCTTGGGCGGCGGATGGGCGCCTGCTCAAGACCATGTCGCTTGGGGCGCTGGCACGCAACAATGCCGCGACGCCGCAGATGCTGAGTGCTGCGCAGGTCGGCCCCCAGGACATGCCAACCTCGATCCTCGTCGATTGGCTGGTGGCGCTGGATAGGCTCCACGCCAACCCGCAAGCCAAGGCGCAGGCGCAGCGCATCTTGCAGGCGAGGCTGGTCTATGCCGGATCGCGGATAGACCTGACCGACGGCGCGCACGAGCCCTGGTATGCGATGTCATCCCCCGATGAAGCGGCGATCAAGGCGCTCGACTATGCGCTATCGCAACCGGCGCTGCGCAACGACGCGCCAAAGATGATGGTCGGCGTCGCGCTGCGACAGGACAGGGGCCATTGGGATACGACACTGGCGAATGCCTGGGGCGCGGTGGCGGTGCGGCGTTTTGCAGCGCTGTTCCCGGCGAGCGCGATTACGGGGACGACGCATATCAGCTTGGGCAGCGCAGGCGCCTCGCGACTGTGGCCGCAGCCCAGGGATGCGCCGCCGATCCATCTGGCGCTGCCGTTCGTGCGCACCAATTTCGCGGTGCGCCAGTCGGGCGGGCGGACGCCCTGGACATTGGTGAGCGTCAACGCGGCGGTGCCGCTCAAGGAGCCACAATTCATGGGCTACCGCATCTCACGCACCGTATCGCCGGTGCTGCAAAGGCAGGCTGGCCATTGGAGCAAGGGCGATGTGATGCAGGTGACGTTGCGGGTGGAGGCGAATGCCGGGCGCAACTGGGTGGTGATTAACGATCCGATCCCGCCGGGCGCGACCATCCTCAACGATCTCGGTGGCCAGTCGCAGCAGTTGCAGGCCGTAGCGCGTGTCGGCAGCGATTGGCCTGCCACCTATGTTGATCGTGGCAATGATGGCTGGCACGGCTTCTTTGAGTGGGTGCCGCATGGCGTACTGACAACGAGTTACATGGTGCGCCTCAACACGGGCGGCAATTTCCAGCAGCCACCGACGCGGGTGGAGGCGATGTATTCGCCCGACATCAGGGGCCAACTGCCGAATGCGCGCTTAGCGGTGGAGCGGTGAGGTGACGCGGCAGCGCTGGCTGCTGGTGGCGTTGATCGCCCCATTTGTGCTGCTCTTCTTCCTCACGCTGCCGCCCGCCATGCCGGATTATGCACGCGTACGCAGCGATTGGAAACCGAGTGAGGCCTATCTCTATGACCGGCACGGTGTGCTGCTGGAGGAGCGGCGCGTTGATTTCAAGGCGCGGCGGCTTGATTGGGTGCCGCTCAAGGCGGTGGTGCCGGATGTATCGCAAGACGTTATTGCTGCCGAGGACAAGCGTTTCGCCAGCCATGGCGGCGTGGATTGGCTGGCGCTGGCGTCGTCGCTGCGCGCGCGGCTCGGCGGCGGCCATGCGCGCGGCGCAAGCACGATCACGATGCAGCTCGCGGGATTTCTCGCGCCCGACCTCGCCAAGCCGGGGCGGCGCTCATGGCTCGACAAAATCCGCCAGATGCGCGCAGCTTGGGCAATTGAAAGCGGCTGGACCAAGCCCGAAATCCTCGAGGCCTATCTCAACCTCGCGCCGTTTCGCGGCGAGACGCAGGGGATCGCGGCGGCCAGCGACGCGCTGTTCGGCAAATCACCCGATGCGCTCGACGGCGCGCAGGCGCACCTGCTTACCGCACTGCTGCCTGATCCACAGGCGGACGCGGTGCATGTCGCCGCGCGCGTCTGCCATCAGGCACCAGCGGAATGCGGCGCGCTGACTGTGCAAACGCAGGCAATGCTCTCCCAGGATGCGCATAGGGCCAGTGGCCCCGGCCTTGCGCCACACCTCGCTGCGCACCTGCTCAAAAATGCGGGCGACCGGGTGACGACAACGCTCGATGTGTCGATTCAGCGCGCCACGACACAGGCTTTGCGCGCGCAGCTTGCCGCGCTGGGATCAGACCGCGCCCGTGATGGTGCGGCGGTCGTGCTCGACAATGCAACCGGCGATGTGCTCGCTTATGTCGGTGGTGCGGGCGATGCCTCGACGGCGGGCGCGGTCGATGGTGCAAGCGGCTACCGCCAGGCGGGCTCAACGCTCAAGCCGTTCCTTTATGCGATGGCGTTCGAGCATGGCTGGATGACTCCGGCATCGATCCTCGATGATTCACCGGTAGCGCTCGATACGGCCTCGGGTCTGTATGTGCCGCAGGATTATGACCATGTGTTCAAGGGGCCGGTGTCGGCGCGCACCGCGCTCGCCGGAAGTCTCAACGTGCCCGCCGTGCGCACCTTGCTGCTCACCGGGGTAGACCCGTTCCGTGATCGGCTGTGGGACCTGGGCTATCATGGCCTGACCGAAGACGGGGCCTATTATGGCTACTCGCTTGCGCTCGGTTCGGCGGAAGTGACGCTGCTTGAGCAGGCCAATGCCTATCGCGCTCTCGCCAATGGCGGGCGCTATGCCGATGTGCGGCTGCGTGCGGACGATCCGGCGGGTGAGCCGCGCGCCATAATGACGCCGCAATCCGCCTGGCTTGTGGGCAGCATCCTGTCCGATCCGGCAGCGCGCACAGTGACATTCGGGCCCGATTCGGCGCTGCGCTTGCCGTTCTGGGCAGCCGCAAAAACCGGCACCTCAAAGGCGATGCGTGATAACTGGTGCATCGGCTTTACCGACCGCTACACCGTGGCGGTCTGGGTCGGCAATCTTGAGGGCGACCCGATGGTGAATGTGTCGGGCACATCAGGCGCGGCCCCGGTGTGGCGCGATGTGATGATGGCGCTCCATGCGCATCAGCCCAGCCATGCGCCGCCCATGCCAGCGGGGATTGATGTGCAGGACGTGCATTTTGAGGGCACACCCGAGCCGCCACGCCGCGAGTATTTTCTGCAGGGCACGGCAATGGCGGTGAGCGCGCTGGTGCCGCCTGCCGGGCACCGTCCGCACATTACCAATCCGGTTTCTGGAAGTGTGTTCGCGCTCGATCCCGATATCCCGCTTGATCGCCAGCGGCTGAGTGTGCGTGTGTCCGGTGATGTTACTGCCGACCGCATCTTGCTCGATCGCAAGGATATAGCCCCGGGCGATGGTGCGCCCCTGCTGTTCCCTACGCCGGGATCACATCTGCTGACGCTGGTCGATACGCGCGGGCGGATGATCGATCAGGTGCGCTATACGGTGCGTTAGCGCGTTGGTAAGCCAATCACGCTGATCTGGCGGCCATAATCGGGTTCGGAATTGAGGGTGGCGCGACGATAGGAGAAATAGCGTTCCGGCTGGCTGCTCGTATCCTCGCCGAGTTTGGTGATGTTCCCAACGCCCGCTGCTTCCAGCCGGTGAGCGACATAGGCCTCAAGGTTGAAATGCACATGGCCTGGCTTGCCTGGCGTGAAAAAGCGGATGTTGGCACCATTATCCGCTGAGAAATTGTCCCTGAAGGCCATCGTAACTTCATACGAAGCTTGGCTGATGCACGGCCCGACAGCGGCGACGATAGTCTCACGGCGCGCGCCCAGCGCCTCCATTGCGGCAATCGTGGCGTCGGTAACGCCGCCGAGCGCGCCTTTCCACCCGGCATGGGCCGCACCCACCACGCCCGCCGTCACATCCGCGAACAGCACCGGCGCGCAATCGGCCGTGAGTATCCCGAGCAACAGGCCGGGTGTGGCCGTGACTAGCGCATCGGCATGCGGACGTGCGTCATCCACAAGCGGCATATCTACCGCCACCACCTGTGCCGAGTGGATTTGATAGGCGGTGGCAAGCGCCGCGCCAGGCAGGGTGGCGGCCAACGCGCGGGCACGGTTCTCTGTAACAGCGAGCAGGTTATCACCAGACCCAAGCCCAACGTTGAGGCTAGCATAGAGCCCATGCGACACGCCACCCTCTCGCCCGAAAAAACCGTGGGGGACGGGCGCAAGGGCATCCGTGCGTCGCGGGGTGATGCTCACCCCAATCTCTCCACCACCACGGCATAACCGAATTCAGGGTAGGTCGCGCGCGGGGCATCGCCCGCCTGCGCCAATGGCACCACGGCCAAGCGCTTCCTTACCTTGTCGCGATGATGCATTCGCGCGGTATTTTCCTGGCCGATATAGCAGCCCTTGGTGAAACTGACCCCATGCTGCGCTTCAGCATTGCACTCAAGCCAGAGCGTGGCCTCGCTACCCAGTTCCGCCACGCCTTCAACAATCCCTTGCCCGAGCCGGTGGGCATGATAGCCGATCGCGGCTGCATCAGGTGGTGCCAACCAGCGGCGGCCCAGTGCTGCTGATCGCGGATCGGGAGCGCCTATGTCACTCTCCTGTGCCCAGTGCACGGCAAGACTCGTGTCCACTGCTATATTGATGGCCCGCCGCAGCCGGAATATCTTCAGCCGCTGCGCCAGTGCCTCCGCCTGAGCAGCCTCGCAATCGAGCAAGATGTCATCCCCGTACGCCCACACAATGAAATCAAACAGCGCTTTGCCCTGTGGGGTCAGCAGCCCGGCCCAAACGGGGAGGGCGCCGAGCACATCATTGGTGACAAGGCCTTGCAGGAAGCCGCGCACGTCTTCGCCTGAAAGGCGAATCAGCGCGCGGTCGGTCAGTGTGGTTCCGGTCATGATGTCCATTTAGGCGCTACGTGCGCCTGCGTCACCCGGCACGCTCAAAAATACTTCATCAAGCCGAAGCGGACGCGAAATCGCGACAGATCATAGAGCGCATAATTGGAGACGTTGCGGTTCCAGGTCACGCTGAACGATGGGGAAAATCCGGCGACATGGATGGTGCGCAAGCCGACATAGGCCCGTGCATAATAGGCCCAGTCGTTGCGGGCCGATTGCGGGCAATACTGGGCATAGGCGCTGGAACCAAGACCGCAGGTCGGATCGGCACCATCATAACCGGCATGGCTGGCTCCGGCGGAAATTCCGGCGTTGAAGCCATGCGGCAATTCGCCACCCAGGCCGAGATTTACACCCTCGGACGTGCTGGCATAACTGGCGCTGTTGAGCAGGTCGCGTCGCCCATAGAATTGCACCGAGGCCACGAGCGAGTGCATCACCACCCGCTCATAGCTGGCATAACCGGCGAATTGCCAGCCGCTATATATGGTGGAAAAGCCCGAACTTGTGTGGCGCGCATCAATTGTGATGCCCATGCGTGCGCCCTGGTTGAGATCATGCTGCCAGGTACTGCGGATGCCACCAGCCGTGCCCGCGCTGATGCTGCCATAAAGATGTTCGTTGGCCAGGGCCTCAACATTGAGCGTGGTACGCGGACTGAGCTGGAATTCGGGCCCGGCGGCAAGCTGCGCGGTGAAATCATTGAAAGTTGGGTTGGGATAGCGGGTGAAGTCGGTATCCTCTTCGATCAGCAATTTGGTGCTGCCAGCGAGTTTGAGGCGCAGGGTACCCGAAGTCACCACATTTTCGCCGATGCCGGTCTGCTGACGCTGTGTATTGCCGAGCGTGAGCGGAATAATCAGCCCGCCCAGGTTGAAATCGACTGTTTGTGCTGTGGTGCCGTTATTGATGTTTGTGTCTGGCACGATCCCGAAATCAACCGAGAAGCTCCAGGTGCGCCGGTCACGCAGCAGGCTGCGCGAGGACTGGATCGTGGCGACTACATCGGGCGGCAGGTTCTTGTCTTGCGCGGCGAGACGGAAATGATGTTCGGCGGCGGCATCGTGGCCGGTGATGAGCAATGCGCGCGCCAGCTCCAGCCGCACACGGGTTTCTTTGGGATGATTGAGCAGGATTTTGCGGAACAGGCGGATGGCGGTTTTATAATCACCATTTTCAACTGCGATGTAGCCGTTCATAAAATCGACCTGCAATGTGTATTGCGGCTGATTGGCGAGCGCGA
>JAGWQR010000013.1 GCA_028869975.1 Alphaproteobacteria bacterium
CGCCTATATCATTGGCATGCTGCTCGTGCTGCTCATCCCCTGGGGGCCGGACGGGCTGAACCGGGTGCTGGTCGTGATCGGCTGGACGGCGCTCATCAAAGGCCTGATGATTGTTATGATGCCCAATCTCTGGGCGCGGACCTTCCGGCCCATGATTGTCCGTTCCGGGCGCTTTTTCGGGATCGCGATTCTGGCGTTGGGCGCGGCATTGTGCGCGATGGCGCTGCCGCAACTCTACTTAATTTTTTGAAGGAGAAAGACATGGCCGATTTACATGCGCCGACCGAGTTGAAGGTGACCACCGGGCCGATCCGGGGTTCGAAGAAAATCTATGTGGGTGCGCGCAAGGTGGCTATGCGGCAGATTGCGCTGGAGCCTTCATGCGGCGAAGCCCCGGTCAATGTCTATGATGCGAGCGGGCCCTATACCGACCCGGACGTGCGGATCGATATCATGGCGGGGCTGGCCCCTTTGCGCCGCGACTGGATCATGGCACGTGGCGATGTGGAAGCCTATGACGCGCGCCATGTAAAGCCCGAAGATAATGGCCAGTTGGGGCCGGACAGATCGGGCGGAGTTGCGCCATTCCCGCACCCCGTCACGCGGCCCCTGCGCGCGAAGTCCGGCAAGAACGTCAGCCAAATGCACTATGCACGGCAAGGGATCATCACGCCCGAGATGGACTATGTTGCGGTGCGCGAGAATCTCGGACGTGAAATGCTCAAGGAATACACCCGCGACGGTCAGGATTTCGGTGCATCCATCCCCGATTATGTGACGCCGGAATTTGTGCGTGATGAGGTGGCGCGGGGCCGCGCAATCATCCCCAACAATATCAACCACCCCGAGAGCGAACCGATGATAATCGGCCGCAACTTCCTTGTGAAGATCAACGCCAATATCGGCAATTCGGCGGTCGCTTCAGATGTCGCGAGCGAAGTTGACAAGATGGTCTGGGCCATCCGCCACGGCGCGGACACGGTGATGGATTTGAGCACCGGCCGCAACATCCATGATACGCGCGAGTGGATCATCCGCAATGCGCCTGTCCCCATCGGCACGGTGCCGATCTATCAGGCACTTGAGAAGGTCGGCGGCGTGGCCGAGGAACTGACCTATGAGATTTTCCGCGACACGCTGATCGAGCAGGCCGAGCAGGGCGTCGACTATTTCACCATCCATGCCGGCGTGCGGCTGCCCTATGTGCCTTTAACTGCGAAACGTGTCACCGGCATTGTCTCGCGCGGCGGCTCGATCCTCGCCAAATGGTGCCTCTCGCACCACAAGGAGAATTTCCTCTACACAAATTTCGAGGACATTTGCGCGATCATGAAGGCGTACGACATCGCCTTCTCGCTCGGTGATGGCCTGCGCCCCGGCTCGATTGCCGACGCCAATGATGAAGCGCAATTCGCCGAGCTGCATACGCTGGGCGAACTCACCAAAATCGCGTGGGTACATGATGTCCAGACGATGATCGAAGGCCCCGGCCATGTGCCGATGCACAAGATCAAGGCTAATATGGACAAGCAGTTGGAGGCGTGCGGCGAAGCGCCGTTCTACACCTTGGGGCCGCTCACCACCGACATCGCGCCGGGCTATGACCATATCACGAGCGGGATAGGTGCGGCGATGATCGGCTGGTTCGGCACCGCGATGCTCTGCTATGTCACGCCCAAGGAGCATCTCGGCCTGCCCGATCGCGATGATGTGAAGGTCGGCGTGGTGACGTATAAACTGGCGGCCCATGCGGCCGATCTCGCCAAGGGGCACCCTGCCGCCAAGGTGCGCGATGATGCCTTGAGCCGCGCGCGCTTCGAGTTCCGCTGGCGCGACCAGTTCAATCTGTCGCTTGATCCCGACACCGCTGAAGCATTTCACGACCAGACGCTCCCCGCAGAGGGTGCCAAGACTGCACATTTCTGTTCGATGTGCGGGCCGAAATTCTGCTCGATGAAGATCAGCCAAGAGGTCAGGGATTTTGCGGCCAGGCAGAATTCTGGGGCGGAGACGTTTATCGCGGCGGATGATGCCGAAACCGGCATGGCCACCATGTCCGAAAAATTTCGCGAAAAGGGAAGCGAGATTTATGTGGGGGTAGGGTGAGTTTGGGGTTAGAATTCTAGTAAAGAGGATTTGATAATGCATCTTGTGGTTTTGGACGCTCTCCCACGAGGTCAGGTTATCGTGAACTTTGATACGGTACATAATTAGGGATGGCGCTGACAATGCGGTCTGGCCTGCCCCACATTATGCGCCACCTGAAATGTGTTTCGATACAGGGCTGTGCTAAGTGTGTAAGGTCAGACAACCAGTATAAATGCCCGGTTTGGAGATCATCAGTCATTAGTATCACGTTAAAGCTATATGACGCGCATGAACAGAAAGTCTCTGCTCATTCGCGTTCAGATTCAAGCCTGATTATGATA
>JAGWQR010000014.1 GCA_028869975.1 Alphaproteobacteria bacterium
GGTGGTGGCGATGACGCTGGTCTTCTGCTTCCTCGCGACGCTCTATCCGGCCTTGAAGGCCGCCCGCACCGATCCGGTGGAGGTACTGCGTTATGAATGATGTGCTCGTCCTTAGGGGGCTGAAACGCAACTTCGCGCAAGGGGATGCTCTGATCGCGGTGCTGCGCGGAATTGATCTGACGTTGCGTTCGGGTGAGATTGTGGCGCTGCTTGGCGCATCGGGCAGTGGCAAATCCACTTTGTTGCAGGCGATCGGGCTGCTTGAGGGTGGGTTTGAGGGGGCCATCAGCATCGCCAGGCAGGATGTGGCCGCGCTCGATGAGCCCGGGCGCACATGGGTGCGCCGCAAACAGATCGGCTTTGTCTACCAGTTCCACCATCTGCTTCCTGATTTTAGTGCGCATGAGAATGTGATGATCCCGCAATTCATCAATGATGTGGCCCCCGATGCAGCGGCGGCACGTGCATCAGAATTGCTCGATCAACTCGGCTTGACGCTGCGCAAAACCCACCGCCCCGCGCAGCTTTCGGGCGGTGAGCAGCAGCGGGTCGCGGTGGCGCGCGCGCTGGCACACCGGCCCCAGCTCATTCTGGCTGACGAACCCACCGGCAATCTCGATGAGACGACTGCCGACGCCGTATTTGCTGAATTTGTGGCACTCACCCGCCATGAAGGTGCTTCTGCGCTGGTCGCCACCCATAATGAGCGGCTCGCAGCGCGGATGGATCGGGTGGTGCGGCTGCATGACGGGCTTTTGTCATAATAGCGTCATATCACGCATGATATGGGCCGCGCTTCGATGAGGAGTGAGACGATGGTGAAAAAATATATTGCGGGTGCATTAGCACTGTGGCTGCCGCTCGGTGTGATCGCCCAGGCCCCCGCGCCTGCCACGCCACCATCGCCCGCACCCAAGCTCGTCATTGCCATTTCGGTCGATCAATTTTCCGCCGATCTTTTTGATGAATATCTTCCACTGTTCACCGGCGGGCTGAAGCGGCTGGCCGAAAGCGGGCGGGCCTATAGCAACGGCTATCAATCGCATGGCGCCACCGAGACCTGCCCCGGCCACTCCACCATCCTGACAGGCGATCACCCGACCCGCACGGGTATCATCGCCAACAATTGGATCGATCAGTCGGTTACGCGCGACGATAATCACAATGTCTATTGCGCCGAGGACGAGAGCGTGCCCGGCAGCACAAACAAGGATTATACGGTTTCTTCCAAGCATCTCCGGGTGCCTACATTGGGAGATCGGTTGAAGGCGCTCAATCCGGCCTCGCGGGTGGTCGCCGTCTCGGGCAAGGATCGCGCGGCGGTGATGATGTCCGGCCACCATCCGGATGAAATCTGGTGGTGGACAAGCCGCAACGGCCTCTACCAGTTCACCAGCTATGATGGGCGCACCATGCCCGCCGCCGTGGCCACGGCGAATACCACGCTCGATGCCATGCGCAAATCAGGGTACAGCTACCCGCTACCGGATGCCTGCAAGAGCAAAATTGGCGAAATCGACTTTGGCAATTATGCCATTGGCGTGCCGCGTCCCGCCATGACGGCGGATGATCCCGACATTGGCAAGGGGCTGTTCACCCACCCTATGCTCGACAAGCTCACACTCGACGCGGGGCTTGGCCTCATCAAGGCGATGAAGCTTGGGCAGGGCAGTGCGCCCGATGTGCTTGCACTTGGCCTTTCAGTGACCGATCCGGTTGGCCATGCGTTCGGCACGCAGGGGCCGGAAATGTGCGCGCAGCTCCTTACGCTCGATCAATCGCTCGGCAACTTCCTGAACGGACTGGATGCCACCGGCGTGCCCTATCTGCTGGTGCTCACCGCCGATCATGGCGATTCGGACATTCCCGAACGCAAGGGTGCGCCAGCTGATTCGCGGCGCATTGCCAGCAACATGCGGTTGAGCAAGATGGATTTTGATGTGGGCGATCAACTGCATATCGACCAGCAGCTTTTCCTGGGCGACAATGATTTCAGCGGCAACATCTATCTTTCAAAAGCACTCAGCCCCACGCAGCGCCAGCGCGCCAAGGCCGCCGCGATCCACTGGCTGATGGCGGCCAAAGATGCGAATGGCGTGCCCTGGACGCAAACCGTGCTCACCCGGCAGGAAATCCTCGCCGCACCCAGGCCGACCGCACCCCCCAGTGAATGGACGATCGCGCAAAAAGTAGCCGCCAGCTATGATCCGGCGCGCTCGGGCGATCTCTATGCGGTGATGAAGAAGCATGTCATGGTCGTTTCCGATCCCGGCCCTGGCTATGTCATGGCGCATGGCAGCGTATGGAATTACGACCGGCGCGTGCCGATCCTCTTCTATGGCCAGGGGATTAAGGCTGCGCGGCCCTCCGATGAGATCGAGACGGTGGATATCATGCCCACGCTTGCTGCGATGGTCGGCCTCAAGCTCGCGGCTGGCTCGGTCGATGGCAAATGCCTGCGCGCGGTTGCTGGGGAGACATGTGCTGCCGAATAGTGTTGCTGCCACATTTGGGTGAGTGCCATTCACTGAGCAATCATAAGCTTAGGGCCATTTTCTTCAATCCATATCCATTTATCTTTATCCAACCCCGAGTCGGTCACGATGATGTCAACTTCGTCCAGCCCGCAGACAATCGCGCCGGACGATGCCTGAAATTTGCTGCTGTCAACAAGCAGGATCACTTGTTCGGCACGGTCGATTAAGCGTCGTTCGGCCGCAACCAGGATGACATCTTGCTGCATCACGCCCTGCGGTCCGACTGCGGCAGCCCCCATGAACAATTTGGGCGCATGGTAGCGGGGCATCGAATCTTCGCCGGAAGGGGCCAGAATGATGTTCTGTTCTCGGAAAATAGTGCCGGAGGGCACCAGAACGCGCGTGCCCGCCTGCGCCAACAGTGCATTGACGATATGGAGTGAATTGGTGAGCACCTGGCATTCAAGACCGGCAAGATGCGGGCACATTTGCAGTGTTGTCGTGCCCCCATCAATCATAATGCCCTCGCCCGGTTCGCATAGTGTTGCGGCGATGCGGCCAATGGCTTGCTTTGCCACCAGATTCTGCGTGACAGAAAGATCGAACGGCGTGCCGGAGAGACTCAAAATAGTGTCGGCCAGCGGCGCGGGTGCGTTGGTCAATTTGGCGCCGCCATGTACGCGCTTAAGCAGGCCCCGTTCTTCAAGCCGGGTCAGATCACGTCTGATGGTGGCAGGGGATGCCTTGAGTCGGGCTTCAAGATCGCGATAGCGCACAAAGCCACTGGGCTGCGTGGCCTCGAGGATCAGATTTTCGCGCTCGGTTGCGTGCATAGTTCCAAATCAGACCATTTGCCGTTCTGCGTCGAGTTGTTCGAGCGATTTCCCTTCGTTGCGCGGTGCCCAGACAAACCCGACCACACCGCTTATGGTCAGAAAGCCGGTGAGAATCCATGCCAGTTCAGTAAAATCATTGGCCGCTAGCGCGGGGACGGCCAGACTCCACACCCCAAGCCCGATCCGTACCAGCGCAAAGCACAGGCCCTGCGCCGTCGAACGGATAGCTGTCGGAAACAGTTCCGCACTCCACAACTGGAAGAAACTCTGCGCGCCGAAGCCACTCGCTACACCCATGATGAGGATATGAATCAGCACAATCTTGAGGGTGAACCCGAATATGGCGAGCAACGCCATGCCAAAAATCTGCATCAAAGCGGATATACCGAACAGCAGCCGCTGGTTTACCTTGTCCGACAGGCGCATGAATATGAGGAAGATCGAGACCATGCCGATACCGAAATAACCCGCCGGAACCATTGTAGCGGCCCAGGCGGGCAGATGGTTTTGCTCGATCAGATAGGGGGTGAAAAAGCCGTTATAGCCCGCCCAGAGGTTCCACATTCCATACATCGTCACGAGATAGAGCACCGCACCAATATGACGCGGCGTCAGCACATCACCCCAGCTAGGGGGCGTGCCACGGTTTTCTGTCTGGCTCTCCTCCCAGCGCGCCGATTCGCGCATCCGGCTGCGCAGGAATGTGAGTGCCAGCGCCAGCACGGCAAGGTGAATAAACAACCAGCGTACCCCAGATATGCCGAAGGGCTTGAGATAATAGGCGGCCACCAGCACAGCAACCGGCCCGAGATACCACAACATCTGCGCAACGCCGGAATGCGCACCGCGCTGCTGATCCGGGGCCTGTTCGGCGATGAGCGACCAGCTTGCGGGAATATCGGCCCCCACCGCTAGGCCAACCAGCAGAAAGCCGACGATAATCATCCACGGCGCGGCCGCGAAGATGAGGAACATCATGCCGAAAGCATAGAACAGCATGTCGAACTGGTAAATTTTCTTGCGGCCATATTTGTCGCACAACCGGCCACCGATCAACGCGCCAATCCCAGCCGAAATGGCATTCGCCGAAAACGCACCGATCAGGCCAATAAAGCTGTCGGAGAGATGATAGGATTCCTTCCACAGGGCGAGCGCGACGGAACCTGAAACAATCGAGCCGGCATCGATATAATTGGCAAGTCCGGCGAGTATGGTGTTGCGCCAATGTTCGCGCTTACACAATGTGTCGCTATGGGTGTGTGTTGTCATGCCGCTCTGTTTCCTTATCCCTGCACAAGGCAGTCGCGCGAGATTTCACTTATGGAGCAGGTGCCTGTCAGCGTCATGGCGACGCGCATCTCAGCTTCAATCAGACGCAGCATCCTAGTTACGCCTGCTTCACCCCCCGCTGCCAATGCCCAGACCCAGGCGCGGCCCAGCAACACTCCCTTCGCGCCGAGCGCCAGCATCCGCAGCACGTCCAGCCCGGAGCGCACGCCGCCATCGGCAAGAATGGTGAGCCTGTCGCCCACCGCATCGGCGATGGCAGGCAGGGCACAGGCTGTTGATGGGACACCATCGAGCTGCCGCCCGCCATGATTGGATACGATAATGCCGTCAGAGCCTAGCGCAGCAGCCTCCCGGGCGTCTGCCGGATCAAGAATGCCCTTGATAATCAGCGGCCCTTTCCATTCCGAGCGGATGAAATCAAGATCGCGCCAACTGATCGATGGATCAAAATTGTCGCGCATCCATTTGAAAAAATCCTCGGTTCCGGTTTTGCCCTTGAGCACCGGAGCGACATTGCCGAGCGTATGCGGACGACCCATGATCCCCACATCCCATGCCCAGTGAGGCTTGGTTATGGCCTGCGCACCACGCCAAAGTGCGCCCTTCATCCCGCCCGCGCCCGCCAGACCGGTATGATAATCACGATAGCGGCTGCCTGGCACCGGCATGTCTACCGTAAAGACCAGTGCATTGCATTGCGCCTGAACCGCTTTCGCCAGCAGATCGCGCACAAAGTCGCGATCTCGTACCATATAGAGCTGGAACCAGAAGGGCTTGCAGGCAGCGGCGCTGATTTCTTCGATAGGGCACGCGCCTACTGTGGAAAGTGTGAACGGAATGCCCATCGCCTCCGCCGCGCGCACCGCCTGACATTCCCCACGCCGGGCGTTGAGACCTGCCAGGCCGATTGGCGCGAGCGCCACCGGCAATGCCCAGTTTTGGCCAAACAATTCGGTTGACAGATCGAGCGCTGACATATCGCGCATAACGCGTTGCCGCAGCGCCACCCGCGACAAATCATCCACATTCCGGCGCAGAGTTACTTCGGCGTATGAGCCACCATCGATATACTCGAACAGAAAACGTGGCAGCCGCCGCCGCGCAGCAGTGCGATAATCTGCGATGTTGGCGATAATCATTCTGGCGTCTCCATGGCGGCGCGCCAACGGGCGCGGTAAGTGCTAAGGTGTTGCGCCAAAGGTTCAACCTGGCGCAAGCCCCCTTCTGGTACCAAGGCGGTATCTATCAGCCGCAGCGCCCCGAAGCTGACATCGTTATGCGCATTCGCAATATAGACCCTGGTGTTCGGGCGCAGGCTGGCGAGCGCACGAACAATCACCTCTGCATCGGCAAAGCGGCCCTCGATCAGCATTCGCTCGGTAGAGCCAATAAGGTCGAGCGCAGCATCTGTGACAAGTGCGGCATAGAGGCAAGCGGCGGCGCGGCGTTGAAACCAGTCCTCCGGCGGATTCAGCCAGTGCCCTGCCCCGTGCGGAAAGGGGCCGCAGCCCGGTGCCAGTGTTGGCAGGAACATGGCTTGCCTGGCGATCACGTCCGCGACGGCTGCAAGCAGGTGAGGCTGATCTGGTCTGATGTCCACGCGCCGGGTGTCGATTTCAATCAGTGCCTCAATCTCACGACCACCCATGAAACGTGCCGACGGCACAGGCGCGCCATATGCATCAACATTGACAAGGCAATCACGGCCCTCGGGCAAATCTGACATTCTGACCGGATGTGCGGGCAGGCGCATCGCAATAAACCAGGTGCCGGTTGAAATGACCGTCGCTTCATTGTGCGCAATTTCTGCAAACCCACGCGCAGCCATAAGCGCAGCGTTTGAATCGTGCAGGCCAGCAAGGATTTTGATGCTGGTCGAGAGGCCGGTTTCCTCCGCGAGTTCAGGGCGCAGGGTGCCGATGACATCCCCGGCCTTCGCGAGCGGGGCAAAACGCCCCGCCCAACCGCGCGCATACGCCAATTTTGACCAATCCGCATTTTCTGGCGCCCAGAGGTCTGAATGACACCCCAGGCTGGTAACCTCGCTAACCGCTGCACCCGAAAGCCACCACGCCCAATATTGCGCCCATGGGAGCAGTACCGTGTTTTTGATGCGATCAGGATAGACATGCGTCATCCAATGGAGTTGTGCAGCAAGATTGAGTCCACCTGGCAGTGGGGGCGATCCCGTTTCCGCAAAGGGTGCACGCTGGTTACGATAATCCAGCAGAAGTGAGGCAGGCGGTTCGGCTTCATAATCGAAGGGCGTAAACGCGATTTTCCCGTTTTGCAGTGCAGCCACGCCAGCACCATGGCCGACCGGGATGATATAGGCGATCGGGTGCGCTGCATAGCCTGCCAGCACGGTTCTGGCCCAGTCCGCAATGCCCTGCGTATCAAGCCGAGGAATGTCAGCTTCAACGACGCTGGCATTTGGGCGCACCCGGCGATCAACCAGATGGCCTTCCCGGCTCCACAAGGTGATTTTCGACATGGTCTTGCCCACGTCGAGGACAATGGCGTACCCCTCCTTCAGCTTCTATTCTCCTTCAACGACACCATATCATATGTGCGAAAATGATTGAATGACAGTATATATGATTGAATATGATTGTCTAGTGATAGAATCAGATTGAATTGTGGTGATGTTAGCGCTATGGCCACCGTTATGAACATGCACACGCCCCGTCCAAAAGCAGCCATTCCCTTTATTCTGCCTGCGAGTCGCTGGGATGAAGCTCATGCGGCAACGTTAACGCCCGCCGAGTTGCTGCTCTACCGTTCGAACCTACTCGGGTCTGACCTGACCGTCACCAACTTTGGCGGCGGCAACACCTCCGCCAAGCTGACCGAGACCGACCCGCTCACCGGCGACTCAGTTTTGGTGCTGTGGGTGAAGGGATCGGGTGGGGACATCGGCTCGATGAACTTGGGTGGTTTTGCCACGCTCTATCAGGACAAATTGCTGGGGCTGGAAACGCACTACAGCGGCCCGGATGATGATGACAAGATGGTCGGCTATCTGCCGCACTGCACGTTCAATCTCAATGGCCGCGCGGCGAGCATCGACACGCCGCTGCATTCGCTGTTGCCCTTCGCGCATGTCGATCATGTCCACCCCGATGCGATTATCGCGCTGGCGGCGTCCTCGGGCGGCGAGGCGGCGACACGCGAAATTTGGGGTGGCTCAATCGGCTGGCTGCCCTGGAAACGACCCGGATATACCCTGGGCGTGTTGTTGCGCGATACCGTGCGCGCCAATCCGCATTTGAAGGGCGTGATGCTCGCGGGTCATGGGATCATCTGCTGGGCGGATACGGCCAAAGACTGTTACGACCATACGATCAGCCTGATCGCCGATGCCGCGCGCTACCTCAATACCAAGATGGCGGACAAGCCTGCCTTCGGGGGTGAGATTGTACCGCCCAATCCCGAGCGCGCCAAAATCGCCGCTGATCTGATGCCGCGCCTGCGCGGGTTGATGAAGGGAAACCGACGCAAGGTCGGCCATTATTGCGACGATGCCGAGACGCTGGAGTTTGTCGGCTCGGCGAATTTTGAGCGGCTCGCGCTGATGGGCACCTCCTGCCCCGACCATTTCCTGCGCACCAAGATTGCGCCGCTGACGCTTGACCTTACTGCGCTCACAGATGATGCCAAGCTCGCCGAGGAGCTGGAAAGCTACCGCAAGGCGTACGCGCATTATTATGACGCCTGCAAGCGCGCCAATTCCCCTGCGATGCGCGATGCCAATCCGGTGGTGGTGTTGGTGCCAGGCGTCGGGCGGATCACGTTTGCGACCGACAAAACCACCGCGCGGCTCGCGGGGGAATTCTATGGCAACGCGATCAATGTCATGCGCGGGGCGGAAGCTATCGGCGATTATATCGCGCTCGACGAGCAGGAAGCGTTCGACATCGAATATTGGCTGCTTGAGGAGGCCAAGCTCCAGCGGATGCCCGCACCCAAACCGATGGTCGGCAAGATCGCGCTCGTCACCGGCGGCGCGGGGGGGATCGGCGCGGCGACTGCGGCGCGGCTGCTGTCCGAAGGCGCGTGCGTGATGCTCGCGGATCGCGATACTGCGGTTGTCGAGGATGTGCGCACAGGCATCGCCGCGCAATTCGGCAAGGACGTCGTGCGCGCGGTCACCTGCGATGTCACCGATGAAGCCGCAGTCGAGGCCGCATTCGCGGCCTGCGCGCGCGAATTTGGCGGGCTCGATATTCTGGTCGCCAATGCAGGCATCGCTTCCTCCGCGCCGATTGAAGCAACCACAATGGCGCTGTGGAACAAGAATTATGATGTGCTCAGCACCGGCTATTTCCTCACCGCCAAACATGCCTGGGGTTTGCTCAAGCGGATGAAGGCACAGGGCGGAACGTCCATGGTGTTTATCGGCTCGAAGAATGCGGTGGCGGCGGCAAGCGGGGCCAGCGCCTATGCTTCTGCAAAAGCTGCCGCGAACCATCTCGCGCGCTGTCTTGCACTCGAAGGCGCGCCGGAGGGCATCCGCGTCAACATCGTCAACCCCGATGCGGTTATCAAGGGCTCGCGCATCTGGGATGGTGACTGGCGCAAGGAGCGCGCTGCCAACAACAAGGTCGATCCCGGCGAGGCGCTGGAGGCGCATTACCGCGAGCGGAGTATGCTCAAGCGCGACGTGCTCCCCGCCGACATCGCCGAGGCGGCCTACTGGCTCGCCAGCGACTTGTCGGCCAAGTCCACCGGGAATATGATCAATGTCGATGCAGGTAACGCGCAGGCATTTGTGCGATAATATGACCACTAACCTCCCCCTGTCCGCTGACCAGATCGCCAGCCATAATGCTGCGCTCATCGATGCGCTTCATGATGATTATGACTCGCTCGGGCGGCAACTGGCGCGGCGAGGCGTCAAGATTGACGCGCTCAAGGCCAAGGTTGCAGCCTTCTCGGTTGCGGTGCCAAGCTGGGGATCGGGGCGCGGCGGCACGCGCTTTGCCAAATACCCGATTGCGGGGGAACCGACCAACATTCATGAAAAGCTCGAAGATTGCGCGGTTGTGCATCAGCTCTCCACGGTCACGCCGCGCGTGTCGCCGCATTTCCCGTGGGACAAGGTGAGTGATTATGGCGCGCTCAAGGATGAAGCGGCGGCGCTCGGCCTCGGCTTCGATGCGGTCAACTCGAACACGTTTCAGGATCAGCCGGGGCAGGCGCATTCATACAACACCGGCTCTCTCGCCTCGACTTTGGAGGCCACGCGGCAGCAGGCGGTTGAGCATAATATCGAGTGCATCGAGATTGGCCGCAAGCTCGGGAGCAATGCGCTCACCGTCTGGGTGGGGGATGGCACCAATTTTCCCGGCCAGCAGGATCTGGGCGCGTCGCTCGACCGTTATCTTGAGGCGGCAGCGCAAATCTACGCCGCGCTTCCGGCGGATTGGCGGATGCTGCTCGAGCATAAAATGTTCGAGCCGGCTTTCTACTCGACTGTCATCTCCGACTGGGGTTCCTCCATCCTTGCCGCGCAGGAGCTCGGCCCCAAGGCGCAATGTCTGGTCGATCTTGGCCATCATGCCCCCAATGTGAATATCGAGCAGATTGTCGCGCGCCTCCACCGCTTCGGCAAGCTCGGCGGCTTCCATTTCAACGACAGCAAATATGGCGATGATGATCTGGACTCAGGCAGCATCAACCCGCACCAGCTTTTCCTCGTGTTCAACGAGCTGGTTGAGGCGGAACTGCACCCGAGGCAGGGCTTCAATCCCGCCTATATGATCGACCAGTCACATAATGTGACCGATCCGATTGAATCGATGCTGTCCTCGGCGGAGGCCATCGCCGCCGCCTATGTGAAGGCGAGTCTGGTGGATCGCGAGACACTTCACGCCGCGCAAGCCGCCAATGATACGATGATGGCGTTTCAGGCACTGCGTCGCGCCTATAACATCGACGTCGCGCCGATTCTCGCGATGGCGCGGATGGAAGCCGGCGGCGCAATTGATGTGCTCGCTGCCTATCGCGACAGCGGGTATCGCGCGCGGAAGGCCCAGGAAAGGAAGAGTGTCGGAGTGGGCGCCGGGATTGTGTAAACAATCATACAAATAATCCGGGAGAGGGAAAGATGATCGAAGCAAATCGCCGTACCCTTATATCAGGCGCGCTCGCCGGAGCAGCCACCGTTACGCTTGTCAAACCGTCGGCCATCTTCGCCGCCGACGCGCCCTATCAACTCCCCTTGAGGATGTTGCACCCTGAATTGCGCGCTGCCGTACCGTTGATGCAGAAATTCTCTGCCGGCCGGGGCGCTATGAGCCGCGCCACATTGGCGCAAGCGCGCAGAGACATGGCGCCCAAAGGCCTGTTCGCTCAGACGGTGCTGCCGGATGTGCCGTTTGAAAAGCGCGTGATCCCGGTCGGCAAGGGGCAACCGGATGTGGCGATCTACATCATCAACGCCAAGGCGGGTGGCAACCGTCCCGCCATTCTGCATACGCATGGCGGCGGCTATGTGGCGGGCATGGCCGAGAGCAGCATCCGTTCGTTGCAGGAAATATGCAAGGAACTGGATTGCATTGCGGTTACGGTCGATTATCGGCTTGCGCCCGAAACCAGCTATAAGGGCTCGATCGAGGATAATTATGCCGGGCTCAAATGGCTATACAAGAACGCAGCGTCGCTCGGAGCCAACCCCGATAACATCGCGGTGATGGGCGAAAGCGCGGGCGGGGGCCATGCCGCTATCCTTGCGATCACCGCGCGCGACAGGGGCGAGGTGCCGCTGGTATTTCAGTGCCTGATCTACCCGATGCTCGATGACCGCACCGGATCGAGCGTCAAGAAACCGCCTTTTGTCGGTACGCTGATCTGGACGCCGGAGAGCAATCGCTTTGGCTGGGAGAGCTTCCTCGGCCAGAAGCCCGGCCTGCCCCATGCGCCGGTCGCTGCCGTGCCCGCGCGTAACCCGAATCTCAAAGGCCTGCCGCCTGCGTTCATCGGCGTTGGCACGCTCGATCTGTTCTGCGACGAGGACATTGAGTATGGCAAGCGGCTGACCGATGTGGGGGTGATGACCGAGATGGTCGTCGTCCCCGGTGCGTTCCACGGCTTTGACTTTATGGCACTGCTCATGAAGGCCCCACTTGGTGTCTGGTTCCAGAAAACCAAGATGAACGCGCTGCGTCGCGGCTTTGGCATGGCAGAAACGATATGATTATGAAAAATGGAGATGGCCGTATGAGGATAGGTTCAATTTTGCGCGCGGGGCTGGTTGCGGCAACTGCGTTGACGGCATGGCCTGTCTTTGCTGATGCGAATCCCGCGCAGGAGCTAGAGGCCAAGGCGCAATCCAGCCTTGCGCAGCAATTTCGCGATCCTCCCATGTCGGCGCGTCCGCGCGTATGGTGGCACTGGATGAACGGCAACATTACAAAGGATGGCATTGCCAAGGATCTGGCCTGGATGAAGGCGGTTGGCGTGGGTGGTGTGCAGGCCTTCGACGCCAATCTCATGACACCGCAGATTGTCGATCATCGCCTCGTTTACATGACGCCGGAATGGAAGGATGCCTTCCGCTTTGCGGTTACGGAAGCTGACCGGCTCGGACTGGAGTTTGGCATCGCTTCATCGCCCGGCTGGTCGGAAACCGGAGGACCCTGGGTACCCAGTGAGGATGGCCTCAAGAAGGTGGTGTGGAGCGAGACGCGGGTTGTGCCAGGCCAGCATCTGAGCGCGCCCCTCGCTGCGCCCCCTGTGGTCACCGGGCCGTTTGGCAGTTTGCCAATGCAGGCAGACATCTCTGCCGCCCTGACTGGCAAGGCACCGCCACCGCCACCATCGCCCTATCATGATATTGCAGTACTCGCGATGCCGGCAGCGGTTGCGCAGGAAGTCGATCCTCTGGTGACTCTGCCCGATGGCAGTGCGATTGCAGCTGGCAAACTGCGGGGCGATGATCTTTCGACTGGCATCTCGATCCCATCGATGAAGGCTGGCGCACCAAGTGCGATCATTTTCGCCTATCCGCATCCACAGCAAATCAGTGCAGCCAGTCTGTTTGTCGCCGGGGCCAAAAGCATGTTTGGCGGAGCGACGATCGCACCGGTGCTCGAAGCAAGCGATGATGGTAATGTCTGGCGGCATGTTGCCAATCTCAGCGCGGGGGAAGTCCCCGAAACAGCCAGCTTCCGGAGCGTGACTGCGCCGTGGTTCCGGGTCGTCTTCACACCAGTGAATGGCGGCGGCATATTGGCCGGATTGGGCACACCTGCCCCCGGCGTCATTCCCTTGTTCGACCCGGCCAAAATGAGTGCGGGCACGAAGACACTCTCGTTGCGGATGCTGAAGCTGATGGGCACGCCACGGATCGACCATGCCGTGACCAAAGCCGGCTTTGCAATTACGCCCGATTATTACGCACTGCCCACAATCAATGATGGAGCAAATGGCCCGGCACCTGCGCAGATTATCAATCTGACCGCGCACATGAAACCCGACGGCACGCTGGACTGGGTGGCGCCGCCATTGCCTGAAGGGCAGGAGTGGCGCGTAATCCGCATGGGTTGGTCATTGCTCGGCACGACCAATCATCCGGCTACAGCGGAGGCGACTGGCCTTGAAGTAGACAAGTTCGATGGCGCTGCCGTACGCCGCTATCTCGATCATTATCTGGGTATGTACACGGATGCGGTCGGCCCCGGACTGGTCGGGGCGCATGGCATTCGGGCTTTCCTCACCGATTCGATCGAGGTTGGTGCGGCCAACTGGACACCGCGCATGATCGAGGATTTCAAGCGCCTGCGCGGCTACGACCCAACGCCCTGGTTGCCAGCGCTGACCGGTGCGCTGGTCGGCACGCGCGCGCAATCCGACATGTTTCTCTATGATTATCGCCGCACACTCGCCGATCTGATGGCGAGCGAGCATTATGGGACGGTTGCCACATTCGCGCACGAACATGGCCTGCGCGTCTACGGGGAGGCGCTTGAGGATCATCGTCCGAGCCTGGGTGATGACATGGCGATGCGCAGCCATACCGATGTGCCGATGAGCGCGATGTGGACTTATGCGCGCGATAAAGGGCCAAAACCGAGCTATCTCGCCGACACCAAGGGGGCTGCATCCGTCGCGCATATCTATGGCCAGAATTTTGTGGCGGCGGAGTCGATGACTTCAGCAATGACGCCATGGGCCGATTCACCTCGCACGCTCAAGCGCATCATCGACCTTGAGTTCCTGCAGGGGATCAACCTGCCGGTAGTGCATGAATCGACGCACCAGCCGCTCGACACCAAGGTGCCTGGCCTGTCGCTGTTCATTTTTGGCCAGTATTTCAACCGTCTCGATGCTTGGGCACCACTCGCGCGGCCCTGGGTTGATTATATCGCGCGCAACGCCCTGCTGCTCCAGCAGGGGCATGATGCGGCGGATATCGGCTATTTTTATGGTGAGGAAGCTCCGCTCACCGGCCTTTATGGCGATACACCAGTTGCCGATGCACCGCGCACCCATGCCTATGATTTTGTCAACGCCGATGCCTTGATGGGCGCGTTGAAGAATGAGGGTGCCGATCTCGTCACACCAGGAGGTGCGCGCTACAAGGCCCTCTATCTCGGCGGTTCCTCGCACAAAATGACGCTAGCGGCGCTGGAGAAAATCGCTTCACTTGTTGAGTCTGGCGCTACGGTTATCGGACAAAAGCCGGAGGGCTCACCCAGCAATAACGATGATCCCGCACGCTATGTCGCGCTGAGCGCGAGGCTCTGGCCGGGTGGTGTTGTTAATCAAGTTGGCAAGGGTCGTGTGATTGTGTCCAGCGATGTTGAATCTGCACTTGCCGGGATCGGCATCGCGCCGGATTTCCGCTTTACCGGAGGTCAGGCCGATGCTGATGTGCGCTTTGTGCACCGTCATCTGAAAGATGGGGAAGCGTATTTCGTCGATAATCGCCTGAACCGGCCGGAGGCCTTTGAGGCGCATTTCAGGGTCACGGGGAAAATCCCGGAACTCTGGCATGCCGAGACTGGTACACGCGCGCCGGTCAGTTATCGTATTGCCAATGGTGAAACCATTGTGCCACTCGCTTTGGATGCAGAGGGCGCGGTGTATGTGGTATTCCGCAAGGCAGCTACAACTGACCAGGTGGTGCTGAAAGCGCCCCGCCTCACACCACTGGCTCCGCTGACGGGGGCCTGGACAGTCGCGTTCCAGCCCGGTCGTGGCGCACCGGCAACAGCCACGCTTCCGGCTCTTACACCGCTCGACCAGAACACTGATCCTGCGATCAGATATTTTTCGGGCGTTGCCACCTATACGAAGGATTTTGTCGCGCCAAAGGCATGGAAGGCAAAACAACCGCTCTGGCTTGATCTGGGCGATGTCCGAGAGGTTGCCGTGGTCAGCCTCAACGGCAAACCGGTAGGTTCTGTCTGGCATACGCCATATCGGATCGACATCAGCGCAGCCACCATACCGGGCCGCAATCATCTGGAAATCAAAGTCGCCAATCTCTGGCTTAACCGCCTGATTGGTGATGCCCAGCCCGGCGTTACACATAAAATCACCTGGACGGCGCTCCCGACCTATCGTGCCGATGCGCCGCTTCCGGTATCTGGATTAATCGGGCCTGTCAGGCTGGTGCGCGAGGTCCGGTAAGGCGGGCTACAACATCAGCCGCCCGGCGGTAAACCATATCAGGATCGTCGCCGGGCCGATACAGCCCAGTGCCGATTGCAACACCTTCGGCACCAGCAGCAATCCAGTCCTGGGCATTTTCGGCACTGATGCCACCGACCGCCCAGAGTCCCGTCTCTCTGGGCAACACCTCGCGCACTGCTTTGATATAGGCCTGCCCCATGACGAAAGCCGGAAAGAGTTTGAGGCGCTTTGCGCCGGCGCTGATGGCGGCAAATGCCTCGCTGGGCGTAAGGAATCCAGGCATTGCCTCAAGACCCAGCGCAACCCCGCGTGCGATAACAGGCGGCACTGAATTGGGCGTGACGAGCAGGCGGGCACCTGTTTCAGCCAGGCGCTCGACTGAGGATACATCCAACACAGTGCCGGCACCGATCAAGGCTTCCGCGCCAAAATTCTGTTGCAACGCTGCAATGCTGATGAAAGCTTCAGGAGAATTCAGCGGTACCTCAATCATCCGCACGCCAGCGGCAATCAGCGCGCGTGCCACATCTTGCGCTTCCTGCGGGCGGATACCGCGCAGGATTGCTACAACCGGGGGTGTCTTTTTTGCCAGCAGATCATCTATGGTGCGCATCAAGTATTTCCAATCCGGCAAGAACGCAGAGATCGCCATCCCGCACATTCGTTACCAGCCCGTACTTCTCGCAGGCGCGGGCATAGTAAGCAACCAATTCTTGACCGCCGATCAAATTGAGCGGGCCGTCCTGCATGGCATCCGAAGTACGGGTGACCTGGATCATTTCATTCACTTCCGCGCCAATAATAAGCCCGGAGAGATAGCCTGCCGCAAAGCCAGACGGGTGATTGTGGCGCACCTGAGCAGCGCGCACAGAAAAAAGGCAAGCAGCGAGCGAACCTTCTGCACAGGCACGGATCAGCCCTGAATCAAAACCCGCGTCAAAATCGTCACCGGCCCATGCCTGCTTTTCAGACAGCAGGCTTGAATTCTGCAACAGGGCGAACAGTTCTCCGCTGATGAATGTGCGTATGGCAGAGATAGCCCCATTGTTTGTTGTCACCCATTTGCTGTGGGTCCCCGGCAGAGCGAAAATATGCTTGCCCAAGGCGAGCGCCGGCTCCAAGGCGAGCGCACCAAAAACCTGCGTTTCTTCACCGCGCATAATCTCGTCAAAGACCCCGCCCGGCACGCGCGCGGCGCAGCCCGCGCCAACCAGCACCTGTATGCCATCAAGATCAATCCTTCGAGCATGGCGTGCCCATGTCGCCGCATCAAGCGGGCAATTTGCATAAGGAGCCTCGGCAAGCCCGCCGCGTGCTCCTGCCATACCGATCAGCGTTATGCGCTGCGGCGGCCCGTCGTGTTCGATCCAGCCGGCCAGAGCCTCGCGCAGTGCATCGGCGGGCGCAGTTGACAGCCCGACAATGCCAGCCCCTGTAGTTCTGTCTTGCACCAGCCTATCGCATATCTGCCACAGGCGCAGGCGCGTGCTACCCCAATCGCCAAAAGCGCGCCACCCGCTCATGCCAGACGCACCTGTGGTAGCGGACGACCCGGCGCAGGTGCTTCAAAAGCGAATAAACTCCCCGCAAGCGGTTGTTGCATGCATTCATTCGCGCTGAGGCCGATGCGGGCTGTCGTTACATAGGCGGTGCGCAGGTCTGCGCCTCCCAAAGCGACTTTTGTCACGCGTGCGCACGGTAAAGGAACGTGCATCAGCAGCTTGCCCTCGGCGGAATAGCGCCGCACGCCCCAGCCGTCCCACAGCGCCACCCACAGACAATCCTCGGCATCAACAATAATGCCATCGGGATAGCCATCTGCTTCGGACAGGCGCAGAAATTCAACGCCGCTTGCTGGCATGCCGTCAGACTCGATACGATATTTCCATATCGTCCGCGCGCCCGAATCGGCATAGTATAGCCACCGCCCATCTCCGCTGAGGGCGGGGCCGTTGGTCACAACGGCCTCACCACAGGCACGGCGGAGTTTGCCGTGATCGAGGCACCAGATTGCGCCGGTTGGCAGGGTCTCGTTATCATCCATGGTGCCAAACCATAACCGGCCATCGGGGCCGACAGTGGCATCATTGGTGCGGTTATGTACAGGCTCGGGGATTGTCACCAGTGTCTCAATATGGCCATCAAGCAGTAAATGGATACTATTGTGTGATCCGACGAGTAGGCCGCCGTCTGCATTGGGCATGACGAAGCTTGGCATGCCGCCGATGGACTTGCTCTCCCTATGGCCTGTAGCCGGATTGAAGTGGTGAATCGCGCCTCCCTTTATGTCTACAAAGATCAGGATTCCAGGCTCATGCAGCCAGACAGGTCCTTCACCGAGTCGACATTCAACGCGCCAGACGAGCTTCGGATGCACCGTCATTGCCCGGCGCATTCCTTATGCCCGGATATCCCTGTGGCCCAGAGCACCGCATTGGTGAGCATCGTCACATAGCGCGGATCGGTATACATTTCGGGCCTATGGCCGATTGCGGAATAGAACATGCGCCCCTGGCCAACACAGCGCGTCCACACTATCGGATGATCTTTGCCCATCCTGATGTCCTTGCCGAATTCGGCCGGTTCATACATATTTTCATCAAGCGTGGCGATGATATGCGCGCCGGTGTCGCGGGGATTGTTCTTGAAGGAATACCATTCCTCGGTCAGCGTCCAGTCATGCGGCAGCCCCGCCGCAATCGGGCTGGCCGAATCATCGATCGTCACGCGCGCTTCTTGAAATTGTTTCGGGTAGGGGTGGCCAATGAAGCGCGCGCCGAGCAGCGTATCAACATACCAGTCCCAGAACCAGACCGGATCACCGCCGCTGCCATGAATACCGATATAGGCGCCGCCATGCTCGATCCAGCTTTTGAACGTGGCGCGCTCACTCAATGTGAGTACATCGCCGGAAATGTTGTTCCAGATCACCGCATCAAACCGGCGCAGTCTGGCGGGCGTGAACGCGCCGCCCTTATCGGTGGTGGTGATCGACCAGCCATGTGCCTTCGCCATATCGAGGAACGCCGCATGGGCGGCGTTGACCGACGGCGTGTCCTTGAAGCCGTTGATCTTCTCGAACAGCAACAGGCGTGGATGGCCGGGGGGTATAGCGAGTTCTGGCCGGCCATCATCATAGCGGGCACATCTTGCGGCTCGGTCGGCGGCTGTGACCGGGATTTTGGCAAGCTTTGCATCAATGGCCGCAAGCAACCCTGTGACATCGATTGTCTTCGTGCCGCCCATGTCAAGCATTTGCTTCAGGGTAATGATCGCAGCAAAGCTCGGCGTCCTGGTGTCTAACATCATTGCCGGCATCTTTGTTAGCATGCCCGGCAATTGGCGCTCGACCACCGCCTTTGAGCGTGCATCGAGCATCAGGTCTATCAGCGGCAGCTTCGTCGAGAAAGGCGCGTTGCGCAGCGCACAATCGAGCGTGGGCCGGACTTCGGCCCTAGCCTGAACCGGTGTGAGGCCGAAGCCTGAGAATGTTATTATCAAAGCAATAGCAATTCGGGCAAAATACGTCATACAGGCGTCTCCGGCGGCGGCGCACTGGTGGGTTTGCATCCCCATAACGCATAAAAGAGAATATAAAGCTCGCACAGCGTGGTGACGATGAACGCCCATTGGATACCGTAACGATCAGCGATATTGCCCTGGATGAATACGAGCGCGCCGCCTGCGATCGACATGATGAGCAGTCCGGAGCCTTCCTCCGTCAGCGGGCCCAAGCCTTTAATCGCCAGCGCGAAGATAGTCGGAAACATGATCGAGTGGAAAAGGCCGATCACTATCAACCCATACATCGCAGCGGGGCCATGGGCAAACGTTGCGACCAGTGCGCTTGCGAGCGCACCCAGGCTGAAAAATGCCAAGACTCTCTCCGGCGCGATCTGGCGCATGATAAACGCACCGGCAAAACGGCCCACTGCCATGCCGCCCCATACCAGAAACAGATATCCGGCTGCCTGCTCATGCGTTATATTCGCAATTATCGGTTGCGATGCAAAGTTGATAAACAAATTACCCACGCCAATTTCAGCCAACACATAGAGGAATATCGCAAAGCATCCGAGAATGAGATGGCGCTGACGCCATAATGAAAGATGCCTGCGCTGTTCTGCGCCGGCGCGTTGTGCGGATGCCCCAAGCACGGGCAGCTTTGCGAGCGCAATCATTGTCGCCAGGCCGGCCAGAGCGAGTGCGACAATAAAATAGGGAAGTTCGGTCGCGTGCGCATCTGTCATACGCTGGGCAAGACTAAGTTTCACGCCTTCGCCAGAGGTTCCTCCTTTCGTGCGGCTGAGGATCAAATATCGTCCGAAAATGATGGCAAGTGCATCGCCCGTCGTGTTGAACGCCTGTACCAGGGTGAGGCGTGATTCGGATGACTGTGCTGGCCCGATGACAGCTACATAGGGATTGGCGGCGACCTGAAGCAGCGCAATCCCGCATGACACAGTGAAGAGCGAGGTCAAGGTCACACCGTAAGATGGCAGGCTTGCGGCGAGCACCATGCCCAGCGACCCTGCCGTCATTACCAGCAATCCGGTTATCAGTGCCTTTTGATACCCGATCCGCTCGATCAGCCAGGCGGCGGGCAGGGAGGCGATCAGATAGCCCACAAACCAAGTCGATTCGATCAAAGTGGTTTGTGTGTAACTAAGGTTAAAAACACTGCGCAAATGCGGTAATAACGTGTTGTTGATAACGGTGATGAAGCCCCACATGAAAAACAGCGAAGCGAGCAGTGCAAGCACAGCGCCATATTTTTCCTGATGTTGCCCCATCTCCTCTTCCGTTGAAAGCGCAGTCATATTCGTCTCGCATCATTGATATGGACAGGCCGTGCGTATAATGTGATCCATATGACGTCAACGCTTTCCCGACCGCTCCGCTCGCGGGCCTGGTTCGATAATCCGGGCAACATCGACATGACCGCGCTATATCTGGAGCGCTATCTCAATTTCGGCCTGTCGATGGAAGAATTGCGCTCGGGCAGGCCAATTATCGGCATCGCACAGACGGGAAGCGATCTGTCGCCGTGCAACCGCCACCATCTCGTGCTCGCCGAGCGGGTGCGCGACGGGGTGCGTGAAGCGGGCGGCATTCCGATTGAATTCCCCGTCCACCCGATCCAGGAAACTGGCAAACGGCCCACTGCGGGCCTCGACCGCAATCTTGCCTATCTCGGGCTGGTGGAAGTGCTGTATGGCTATCCGCTCGACGGCGTGGTGCTTACCATCGGTTGCGACAAGACCACGCCCGCCTGTTTGATGGCGGCAGCGACGGTCAACATCCCAGCGATTGCGCTTTCGGTGGGGCCGATGCTCAATGGCTGGCATGATGGCGAGCGCACCGGCTCGGGTACAATCGTGTGGAAGGCGCGCGAGATGCTGAGCCGGAGCGAGATCGACGAGGACGGGTTTATCAAGCTGGTCGCCTCGTCGTCACCCTCAACCGGCTATTGCAACACGATGGGCACAGCTACGACGATGAACTCGCTCACCGAGGCGCTCGGCATGAGCCTGCCCGGCTCGGCGGCAATCCCCGCGCCTTATCGGGACCGGCAGGAATGCGCCTATCATACAGGCAAGCGGATTGTGGGGATGGTCCATGAGGATATGAAGCCGTCCGATATCCTTACCCGGAACGCCTTCCTCAATGCGATTGTGGTAAACTCGGCAATTGGTGGATCGACGAATGCGCCCATCCACTTGCAAGCGATTGCGCGGCATATCGGGGTGGATCTTAACATCCGCGACTGGCATGTGCATGGCCACAAGGTGCCGCTCTTGGTCAATCTGCAACCTGCGGGCGAGTATCTTGGAGAGGATTATTACCGCGCCGGAGGTGTGCCCGCCGTGGTGGCGCAACTGATGGGGGCCGGGATGATCCATGAAGGCGCGCGCACCGCCAACGGCAAGACACTGGGCGAAAATTGCGCAGGTGTGGCGATTCATGATGAGGAGGTAATCCGGCCCTTCGCCCGGCCATTGAAGCAGGACGCCGGATTCATCGTTCTTTCAGGCAATCTGTTCGAAAGTGCGATTATGAAAACATCTGTCATCTCGGATGATTTCCGCGCGCGTTATCTGAGCAACCCAGAAGACCCCGATGCGTTTGAAGGGCCGGTGATCGTGTTTGACGGGCCGGAAGATTACCATGCACGGATCGACGATCCGGCGCTTGGAATCAGCGCGCAAACCCTGCTTGTCATGCGCGGGGCAGGGCCGATTGGCTATCCCGGCGCAGCGGAGGTGGTCAATATGCGTGCGCCCGCCTATCTGCTGCGCGAAGGGGTGGCAAACCTGCCGTGCCTCGGCGATGGGCGGCAATCGGGCACATCTGGATCGCCTTCGATTCTCAATGCATCACCTGAAGCTGCGGCGGGCGGCGGGCTGGCGCTGCTCAAGACCGGAGATCGGGTGCGGATTGATTTGAAACGCGGTATCGCCGATGCGATGATCCCGGACGATGAAATGGCTGTGCGCCGAAAGGCGCTTGTCGAGGCGGGCGGCTATGCCTATCCGCCATCGCAAACGCCGTGGCAGAATATCCAGCGGTCTGTTGTTGGCCAGTTGGGTACGGGTGCGATTCTTGAAGGTGCCGAACAGTTTCAGCGCATTGCACAGTTACGGGGCTTGCCCCGCGACAGTCATTGACTGGAGGATCATAATTTGGACGCGCAACTCTATCCGCCAGCGAATCACTGGGTCGCGCCAGTGCGCCAGCCGCACATCCTCAACACACGCGATGCCTCGATTGCCGATCTGATGGCACTGCAGGATGTGTGGGCTATGCTCTTGAAGGAAGCGCCGGGTATCGCGATGATGACATCAACGCCGATGCTCAAGCCGCATCTCGGCAATATGAGCCTGCGCGATCTGGTGATGTTCGGCGCGATGAAGGGCGATGCACTGGACCGGGTGGACGCGAGACTGCGCGACATGGGGCCGATGAAATGAGCGAGGCGAGGGACGGGCTGGACCGGCGTCAGGCGATTGCGCTGGGTGGGGCGGCGGTGCTGCCGCTGGGGGTGAGTATCCCCGCAAACGCAGTCCTAGCGATGAAAGGATTGGTTCCCTTTGGAGGACGCGACCAGCCGTTTGACGATGGCTGGTTGTTTCATCGCGGGGCGGGCGAGGGGCTGGAAGCGCCCGGCCTTGATGACTCGGGATGGCGCAAGGTTGATTTGCCGCATGACTGGAGCGTGGAAGATATTCCGGGGTCGGACCCGGCGAGCCCGTTCGACCAAAAGGCGATTGGCGGCACTGCGACTGGTTATACGGTTGGTGGTGAGGGCTGGTATCGCAAGCATATTAGGTGGGATATGCCAGATAGCGGCCCCCTACATCCGAACCTGGAAGTTTGTTTTGATGGGGTGATGGTGGAGAGCGACATCTGGCTCAATGGCCATCATCTTACTACTAATCTCGCTGGGTATAAGCCTTTCACCGTTGATCTAACACCCTATTTCGACATTGCTGGCGATAACGTCCTCGCGGTTCGGGTGCGCAATAATGGCCAGAACAGCCGCTGGTACGCCGGATCGGGCATTTACCGGCAGGTGACGCTAAATCAGTTCCCTTCGAAAGCACGGATCGCACATTGGGGCGTTGGCGCTTCAACGAGACGGATTGCAGGAGGTGCGGCACATATCGAGGTGACGACCAAGCTCGAAGATGTTGCGCCGGGCTGCAAATTGCTCACCAGTCTAACAGATTCGAACGGCTTGCGGGTTGCGTCGCAAACTTCACCGGCTCAATCGGATAACGCCCAGCACCTCTCCGTGCCCGGCGCGAAACTCTGGTCGCCCGATCATCCGCATCTTTACTCACTCGAGACCGAGTTGGTCGATGCGGCTGGCAAAGTCATTGACCAGATGTCCCAGCTGTTCGGTATCCGCATTGTCACCATGGACCCGCAGCGCGGGCTTGCCATCAATGGTGTGCGCACCACGTTGCGCGGCGGCTGCATCCACCATGACAATGGCCTGCTCGGTGCCTGCGCGTATCCCGAAGCCGATGAGCGCCGCATCCGGCTGCTCAAGGCACGCGGCTATAACGCGATCCGCTCGTCGCACAACATCCCGTCGCGCTCGCTGCGCACGGCGTGCGACAAGCTCGGGATGCTGCTGATCGCGGAGGGCTTTGACGCCTGGCACTGGGAGAAACTGCCGCAGGATTTCCACAAGGATTTTGGTACGCACTGGCGCGAGGTGCTCGATGCACTGGTGCTCTCTGGCCGCAACAGCCCGAGCATCATCATGTGGTCGATCGGCAATGAAATCCCCAATCGCAATTCGGATGAAGGCGTGGAATGGCAGTGGAAGCTCGCCAATCATGTCCGCACACTCGATCCCACCCGCCCGGTGACGGAAGCGCTCAATGGCATTCTAGGCGGGCCTATGGTGGCCGGTGAAGGCACCGCGCGCAGGGGCCAAGCGAGCAAGGTTGATAACGCCTCGTCGATCTTCCTCGATGTGCCGGGCTATAATTACCGGCTCAATACAATGGAGTCCGAGCATGCCGACCATCCCGAGCGTGTCGTCTATGCCTCGGAAACCTTTCCGCATGATGTGGTTGATTATACCCGGCTCGCCAGGCGCGCGCCCTGGTTTCTGGGCGAGTTTGTCTGGACGTCGATGGATTATATCGGCGAGGCGGGGGTGGGCGCGACCACGGCACTCAAGGGCAACGTGCCTTATTACATCACGACCTGGCCGTGGGTGAACGCTTGGTGCGGCGATCTCGACCTGACCGGCGCACAAAAACCGCCCTCGCTGGCACGCGACGTTGCGTGGGGGTTGAGCGCGATAGAGGTGATGGTCCAGCGGCCCTTGGCGGACGGGATGCATGATTATGTCGCGATGTGGGGCTGGCCCGATGAGATGTCTCATTGGAATTGGGAAGGGCACGAAGGCAAGCCGATGGCGGTGCGGGTGTATACGTCGGGCGGCCGGGTGGAATTGTATCTCAACGGCAAGAAGGTCGGCGAGAAAATGGTGCGGCTTGAGGACAAAATGAAGGTCGAACTGCCGGTGCCCTATGCGGCGGGGGTGCTGGAAGCGTTGGTGTATAACGGCGGGCGGCTGATCGCGCGCAGGCGGCTAGAGACGGTGGGTGCGCCCGTGGCGCTGCGTCTCACGCCGGAGCGGCCGCATATCGGCTCGGGTAGGCAATCGCTGGCCTATGTGCGCCTCGATGTGGTGGATGCACGAGGGCGGCGTGTGCCCGAAGCGCGCCTCAAGGTTAGTTTAGAGATCAGCGGCCCCGCCGAACTCGCCGGATTTGGCAGCGCCGATCCGCAAGCGACGCGTTCATTGCAGCAGCCCACCACCGAGACGTTTCGCGGCAGCGCGCTCGCCATTTTGCGCGCGCACGGGGCAGGCCTTGTTCATGTCCTTGCCCATGCGGACGGGATGCGTTCCGCAGGCGCAGAACTACAGCTCCTATGATAAACATCTGGTCAACGCTCTCCGTATGATCCGTTCACTGATCCAGTATGTTGCAGGAGGCCAGCGCGCCGTCGCAGGGCTTGATGCGCGCGCAAGCTGGCGTATTATTCAGGGCATTGCCAGCACGTATGAGCTTGCACTCGCGGCAAGCATGGCAGGCAGCACGCTTGTTATGGAAGCGACGGAACGACTGGGTGGGCAGGTGGATATTAACCGTGTACGGCTGCTTGCGCCTGTGGATCATCCTGATCCGGCGCATTGCATGGTTACCGGCACGGGTCTTACACACCTGGGCTCTGCGGCTCAACGTGATGCCATGCACAAGACAGCGGCGAGCACACATGTCACGGATACTATGCGCATGTTTCAGATGGGTGTGGAGCATGGCAAACCTGCACCGGGCGAAGTCGGCATCATGCCCGAATGGTTCTACAAGGGCGATGGGTCGTCACTGGTGGCGTGCAATGCCCCCATCGAACTTCCCGGTTTTGCAGGCGATGGCGGTGAGGAACCGGAGATTGCCGGTATCTACATCATCGGCGCTGATGGAACGCCCTTTCGTCTAGGGTTTGCGCTGGGCAACGAGTTTTCCGATCATGTGACCGAGCGGGTCAATTATCTCTGGCTTGCTCCATCAAAACTGCGTCAGGCGGGTCTTGGGCCGGAATTGCGGCTGGGGGACTTGCCCGCAGAAATCAACGGCATGAGCCGCATCCGTCGTGGCGAGGATGTGCTCTGGGAAAGAGCCTTCCTTTCCGGCGAATCGCATATGTCGCATACAATTGCGAATCTTGAGCATCATCATTTTAAATATCCGCAGTTCCGGCGGCCTGGGGATGTTCATGTGCATTTTTTTGGTACAGCCACATTGTCATTCAGTGATGGTATTGGTGCGCAACCCGGTGATGAATTCGAGATTGAGGCGGACGCGTTTCACCTGCCTTTGCGCAACACGCTTGTTGCCGGTCCTGAAGACCGCTTATGGCAGGTCACGGCACTGTGAAAAGGGTGATGGATCAATAATGGTCGGGAATACAGGCCAGGCTCCAATCCGTATCGGGATAGTCGGATACGGCAAAATTGCTCGCGATCAGCATGTGCCAGCCCTTGCTGCATTACCGGAACTGGATCTTGTGGCCATCGCCGATCCGGCGACGCGACATGAATTGCTGCCCAGCTATTGTTCCTTGTCCGAGCTGCTGGCAGCGCAACCCGATCTTGATGCCGTTGCCCTGTGTATGCCGCCAGGGCCGCGTGCGGCGATTGCGCGTCAGGCGATTGCGGCGGGCAAACATGTGTTTCTCGAAAAACCTCCCGCGCTGGATATACCCGAAGCTGAAGCGCTCGCATGTCTGGCGCGTAATGCAGGCGTGACGCTCTTCGCAGCGTGGCACTCGCGTATGGCAGCGGGAGTCGCGCCTGCGCGGGCATTTCTGGCGACCCGCACTGTGCGCGAAATCAGGATTATCTGGAAAGAGGATGTGCGGGTATGGCATCCCGGTCAGAAATGGATTTTGCAGGAAAATGGCTTTGGCGTGTTCGATCCGGGGATCAATGCCTTGTCGATCCTGACCGGGATAATTGCTGAACCCGTTCGGGTCAAAGTTGCCACATTGCAGACGCCGGCAAACTTTACAGAGCCGATTGCTGCCGATCTCGGCATGGTAAGCCACTCGGGTGTGCAGATCGATGCTGCATTCGACTTCAGGCAAACAGGGCCACAAAGCTGGGATATTGTCATTGAGACCGGTGCTGAAACGCTTACATTGCAGAATGGTGGAAACCGGTTGCTGATCGATGACATTGAACAGGAAACAGGACCGGAGCAGGAATATATCGGGCTTTATCAGCACTTTGCCGATTTGATTGCGCATGGGAAAAGCGATGTCGATGTGGCACCGCTGGCCCTTGTGCATGAGGCACTATCCATAGGCACAAGGCAGGTTACCGCGCCTTTCGATTTTTGATCATAATGTGAATGCGTGCATGGCTGCATATCGCCACAGCGCTAAACAGCGCGGAGTCACGCTGTTGACTGCTTGAGCGGTTTTATTTGCTTTACTCGTTTCGGAATGTCGTTAGCTTCCGGGCACCAAGATCGACAGGGCTGTAAGCTCGGCATTGGAGGAAAGGGAGAGAATCCATGCGTTTGAACCAGACATTTGCGCTTGCGTGTGTGAGCGTGGTCGCAATTTCATCACCTGCACTGGCGCAGAGTGCTGCATCCTCTGCGCTTGCCGCCAGTTCGGGCACCGGTGTCACAGACATCATAGTCACCGCGCGGCGTAAATCAGAGAAGCTGGAGGATGTTCCGAAATCGATCGCGGCGGTGACATCCGCCGAACTCAACAAGCTCGGCATCCGCAGGTTTGAGGATGTTGCCGTTATTGTGCCGGGCCTCTCACTCGATGCGGGTAATGGCTATGCACAGCTCACCACGCTGCGCGGAATTTCGTTTGATGTGAACTCGGGCCAGGATGCGGCCACTGACTTCTATCTCAACGATTCGTCGATACAGCAGACATATCTGTTCCGCTCGCTTTATGACATCAGTCAGATTGAAGTTGAAAAGGGGCCGCAGGGCACCCTGCGTGGCCGCTCGACGCCCTCAGGTTCAATCTCCTTCACGACCACTCAGCCCAATCTCTATAAATTCGGCGGCTATGTGGATGGTACCCTTGAAGGTTCGAAAATAGCCGACAACAACCTCAACGGCGCGATCAACGTACCCATTATAAAGGGCGTGCTGGCGGTGCGTGTTGCCGGATCGCTCGACGATAGTAATGGAACGGACGTGAAGCCGGCAGGTGTGCCTGGCCAGTCTTCAACGCTGACGGCCAATCCCTATGATCGTAACTGGAGCGAACGCATCAGCGTCCGCTTCGAGCCAACCGATACGTTGCAA
The DNA here is from genome assembly GCA_028869975.1 of Alphaproteobacteria bacterium. GTDB lineage: Bacteria > Pseudomonadota > Alphaproteobacteria > Sphingomonadales > Sphingomonadaceae > JAGWQR01. The sequence goes on from JAGWQR010000014.1 coordinate 27,613, forward strand.
TTCAATGTCATGTATCAGCATATGGTCGAGCGCTTCCTGAGTTATCCGCAAACCGCTTCAAACTGCACGTTGCCGAACGCGACTGTAACTTGTGCTGCGGGCTTCCCGATTATTACCGCGCAGCAGCGCCTGTCCACAGTCAATGGCACAACCATGTTTGATGAGATGTTCGACATCGTGCAAGGTAGCGCCAAATGGCATTTCCTGGGGCAAACGCTGAACTATGTGGGCAGCTACTCGGTTGGCACGTTCGACAATGCCGCACCTGATGACGGTGCCGCAGTACTTGGCCCCTTTGGTCCATTCACTGTAACCGGAACCCATTCACGAAATGTTTATCAGTCGCA
>JAGWQR010000119.1 GCA_028869975.1 Alphaproteobacteria bacterium
CACCGGCATGATCGCGAGCAGAACAAAGTTGCGGAACCGGTCCATTTCCTCCTGATCAAACCAGTCGGCATCCATAATAGCGCCAGACAGGAATGCACCGACCATGAAATGCAATCCCGACCAGTCGGCAATATAACCGCAGCCGGCCAGCCAGATCAGGCTGACATACCAGCGGTCGCGTGGCGGAAGTCGTGGCATCAGCTTGCGCATGGCGTAGGCGGCGATGGCGAACCCGATCAGGAAGCCCACTTGCCGCTCCGCCCGTGGCCAATCAAGCAGGATCAGTGCGAGCACGCCCCAGATCGCGACATCATCAAGGCTTGCATAGCGCAGGATGCGCTGCCCGAAGGGGATACGCAATATCTCCAGTTTCTCCATGAACAGCACGAGGATGGGTAGGGCGGTTACCGCGCAGGCCATGCCGATCCCCGTCACCATTTGGGGATATGCACCCTTGGCTCCCGCAAATCCGGGGACGTGCAAGATCGCCACCGCCGCCAGCGCGCCGAAGAGCAACGGCACCCCGAGCGCGAGCGCGGCCGTGATCCCGGTTTCGCGTCGGTTCGCCCAGGCCTTGCGAATATCCAGCTCCAGCCCCGCCACCCAGACAAACATCATCACTGCCCATTGTGCGATTCCGTTCAACATGCCGATCACCGGCGGGGTGAAAATGCCATGATAATAGACGGGGAATATCGCGCCGAGCACGCCGGGGCCGAGCAAAATCCCACCGATAATCTGCACCACCACCAGCGGCGCATAATGATCGGTGCGCCCCAGCCGCCATACCGCATAGGGCAGCGCGAAGATAATCAGCATCGCAACGAGGAAGGTTTCGGAGGTGTTGGGCATGGGGTGTCGCTTAGCCCTGCGCCGCCAATAACTCACGCCCGATCAGCATCCGGCGTATTTCGTTGGTGCCAGCACCAATGTCGAGCAGCTTGGCGTCGCGCCAATAGCGCTCGACTGGCCAATCCTTGGTATAGCCTGCACCGCCCAAGGCCTGAATTGCCTCGCCCGCCACCTTCACCGCATTCTCCGAGGCGAACAGGATCGCACCCGCCGCATCGAAGCGCGTGGTCTGTCCGGCGTCGCATGCGCGCGCCACGGCGTAGGAATAAGCGCGCGCCGTGTTGAGCGCGACATACATGTCCGCCACTTTGGCCTGCATAAGCTGGAAATCGCCAATCGGCTTGCCGAATTGCTTGCGTGTCTGGACATAGGGCAGAACGCAATCAAGGCAGGCCTGCATGATGCCGAGCTGAATGCCCGACAGCACGACCCGCTCATAATCAAGCCCCGACATAAGCACGCGCGCACCTTCGTTCAGCCCACCCAGGATATTCGCTTCCGGCACAAAGCAATCATCGAACACAAGTTCGGCAGTCGGCGAACCGCGCATCCCGACCTTCTCGATCTTCTGGCCAATCGAGAAGGCGGAAAACGCCTTCTCGATCAGAAAGGCGGTGATCCCCTTCGATCCCTCGCCGGTCTTCGCATAGACCACCAGCGTTTCGGCATAGGCCGCATTGGTGATCCAGAATTTGGTGCCGTTGAGCAGATAGCCACCCTGCACGCCCTCCGCCTTGAGCTTCATCGACACCACGTCCGAGCCTGCCCCCGCTTCAGACATGGCGAGGCTGCCAACATGGTCGCCGCTGATCAGCTTAGGAAGATACTGTGCTTTCTGTTCGGCATTGCCCCAGCGTGCAATCTGGTTGATGCACAGGTTGGAGTGCGCGCCATAGGACAAGCCAATCGAGGCGGAGGCGCGCGCCACCTCCTCGCACGCAATCACATGCTCAAGATAGCCCAGCCCCAGCCCGCCGTCTGCCTCCGCCACCGTGATGCCATGCAAGCCGAGCGCACCCATTTGCGGCCACAGCTCACGCGGAAACCAGTCTTCGGCGTCGATCTTTGCGGCAAGCGGCACGATTTGTTCTTGCGCGAACCGGCGCGTGGTGTCGCGGATCGCATCCGCCATCTCGCCCAGCGCAAAGTCAAGCTGCGCCATGTCAGGCGGCCAGCGGGGTTATGGTGGCGAGCAGCGCCTCAACCTGCACTTGCGCGTCCGGTCTGGCATTGAGTTCGGCGACCACGCCATCAAACGGCGCGGTGAGCGAATGTTCCATCTTCATCGCCTCGAGCGTGAGCAGCTTCTGCCCCTTGGTGACGGACTGGCCTTGTGTGACCTCAACCGCGATGATCTTCCCCGGCATGGGGGAGAGAATGTCGCCGTCGTGGGCGGCGTGGTGGCCGGTGCCATCCTCGCGGAACGGTTCGAGCTGCCAGACCATACCCTTTTCGGCGACCAGCATTGAAGGCGCTGGTGTTTCGGCACCCGGGCCGTGGAGCGACACGTCCACCCGCGCGCCATCGAGCAGATAGGGCGCGTTACGCACCTCTGCCGCATTGAGCCGAAAACCGGTGAAAAGTGAGCGCGGCACCATAGCCATTGCTGCTTGGGTAAGCGCGTCAGCGGATGGAGCGGGCGCGGCGGTCATTGTGTCGCCATCCCGCGCAATCAGGCCGGTATCGATCTCGCCTGCGGCAAAGTCAGGATGGACCAGCGCGTTAATCAGGAAGGCCGCGTTTGTTTTCACCGGCCAGATGGCGCTGCCCGAGATCATGTCAGAGAGGTTCTTGCGTGCTGTATCCCGCGTGTCACCATGCGCCACGAGCTTGGCAATCATCGGATCGTAGAAAGGCGAGACTTCCGCGCCTTCGACTACGCCTGTTTCGATCCGGCCATCGACGCCCTCATCCAGCTGGAACAAGTCAAGCCGTCCGATAGATGGCAAAAAGCCCTTCGCCGGATCTTCCGCATAGAGCCGCGCTTCCATCGCCCAGCCATTGATGTGCAGCTCGTCCTGCTTCAGCGGCAGCGGCTCACCAGACGCCACGCGCAACTGCCATTCGACAAGATCAACGCCGGTAATCTCCTCGGTCACCGGATGCTCGACTTGCAGACGCGTGTTCATTTCCATGAACCAGATGCGGTCGGCGCTTAAGGCACCGGACGCATCGGCGATGAACTCGATCGTCCCCGCGCCGACATAATTCACCGCCTTGGCCGCTTTCACCGCTACGGCGCAGAGCTTCTCGCGCGAGGCCTCGTCCATGCCGGGTGCGGGGGCTTCCTCGATCAGCTTCTGGTGCCGCCGCTGAAGCGAACAATCGCGCTCGAACAGATGGACGATGTTGCCGTGGGTATCGCCGAACACCTGCACCTCGATATGGCGCGGGCGCTGAATATATTTCTCGATGAGCACATGGGCGTTGCCGAAGCTGGCCGTCGCCTCGCGCTGGCAAGAGGCGAGGGCATCGGCGAAATCGGCGCGAGCCTCCACCTTGCGCATCCCCTTGCCGCCGCCGCCCGCGACCGCCTTGATGAGCACAGGATAGCCAATCTGCGCCGCCTGTTCGGCGAGGAAGGCCGCGTCTTGGTTATCGCCCATGTAGCCCGGCGTGACCGGCACGCCCGCATCGGCCATCAGCTTTTTGGCGGCATCCTTGAGGCCCATCGCGGTGATGCTGGCCGGATTTGGCCCGACCCAGATCAGCCCCGCGTCGATCACGGCCTGTGCAAACGCGGCATTCTCCGAGAGGAAGCCATAACCGGGGTGGATCGCCTGCGCTTGCGTTTGCTTGGCGGCGGCGATGATCTTCTCCCCGCGCAAATAGCTCTCGGCAGCAGGCGATGCGCCTATATGCACGGCCTCATCGGCCTGCCGCACATGCAGCGCCTTGGCATCGGCATCCGAATAAACCGCGACGGTGCGAATGCCCATCTTGCGCGCGGTGCGTATGATCCGGCAGGCAATTTCGCCCCGATTGGCAATGAGGAGGCGTTCAATCATGTGTCACCCTTATATTCTCTAATCCTCCCCGAGCTTGTCTCGGGGAGGTGGCACGGCCCGAACGTGTTTCGGGGCGTGACGGAGGGGTTGCTTCGGCTAAAGCTGGATGGTGGAGGGGCAGACGAGACTTGGCAAGCTGCACAACGCTTTCGGCAACCGTCGTCGCATCTTTCAGAATATCGCGCGCCGGAAAACGAACAGTTTCGATCCCGTTTGAGCGCAGGAACATGTCGCGCCTTGCGTCGCGTTCCGGTCGATCTCCCATATCATGCGCAATGCCATCAACTTCGATCACCAAGCGGGCATCTGAGCAGTAGAAGTCCAAACCTAGCTCGCTGCTCGGGTGTTGGCGGCGAAACTTCACGCCTTGCGGCTGACCCTTGAGCAATTGCCAAAGCAACACCTCAGGCAACGACATCTCTTTGCGCAACTTACGGGCGCGAGCAATAGAACCCGTCGCAGGTTTGGGAGCATGATCCTTAAACAAAGACAGCCCCTCCACCACTCACTTCGTGAGCGGTCCCCCGCCCCGAGACAAGCTCGGGGAGGAATTCGATTTGGCAACGCCCCCCTAAAATCCTCCCCGAGCTTGTCTCGGGGAGGTGGCAGTCGCGCCAGCGACTGACGGAGGGGTAGGCGACGAAGTCGCCATTAGTTTCACGCGAAGGCGCGAAGACGCGAAGGGGGCTGGGAACGCCGCGATTGGCAATGAGGAGGGAGGGGGTCATGACTCTATTCATCGGGGTCTTCAATTTTGATGTTTTCGTGTCGAAATCTGGGTCGATCCCCAAGTCCAAAAATCAAGCCGACGATGAAACCAATTATACATTCGTAAAATCCGGAAATTTGGTTGCCAAAAAAATGCAACTGCCAACCGCTCAGTTGAATCCAATACAACGCGGCAGTCAGCATGAGCAGTGCGATGAATATGGTCCCAACCCTTGACTGATTTGACGTGACGCCGCCACCGGCGATTAGTGCGATGAGAGGTGCCAGTGTTCCCGCAAGACCAAATGAAAAGCTGACGCGAAACATAGCCGCAACGCCGGTGATTAACACTTCGGCCACATAGACAAATATTAAAAAGCTCATTCCTTCCCCCCTCACATCCGGAACACGCCGAAGCGCGCCTTCTCCTCAACACCCGCATTGAGCGCCGCCGCGAAGGCCAGCCCCAGCACATCGCGGGTTTGCGCGGGGTCGATGATGCCATCATCCCACAGCCGCGCGGTCGCGTAATAGGGGTTGCCCTCATCCTCATATTTCTGGCGGACGGGGGCTTTGAACGCCTCGGCTTCCTCGGGCGTCCATTTATCGGCATCGCGGTGGACGGTCGCCAGCACGCTCGCAGCCTGCTCGCCGCCCATCACCGAAATGCGCGCGTTGGGCCAGGTGAACAGGAAGCGCGGATCATAAGCCCGCCCGCACATGCCATAATTGCCCGCG
>JAGWQR010000120.1 GCA_028869975.1 Alphaproteobacteria bacterium
ATCGATGGCAAGGGCAAAGTCTCGATTGCCTTTTCGGGTGATGGCGCATGCAACCAGGGCACGACCTTCGAGGCGATGAACCTCGCGGTCGTCACCAAGGCACCTGCGATTTTCATCTATGAGAACAACAAATACTCCGAGCATACCGGCTACCAATATGCGGTCGGCACGGCGAACGACATTGCCAGCCGCGCTGAGAGTTTCGGGATGAAAGTATGGCGCGGCGATGGCTGCGATTTCTTCTCGGTGCATGAGACGATGCGCGAAGTGCTTGATTACGTCCGCAGCGGTGCTGGCCCCGCCGCCGTCGAGTTCGATACCGAGCGATTCTTCGGGCATTTCGAGGGTGACCCGCAGCGCTATCGCGGCGAGGGTGAGCTTGATCGGCTGCGCGCCACCCGCGACTGCCTCACCAAGTTCCGTGAGAGCGTGACGAGCGCCAAGCTGCTGGACACCAAGGCGCTCGATGACACCGACGCGGAAGTGATGGATTTGATCGAATCCTCAGTGGCCGCATCGCGCGCAGCGGCGCGGCCAACAGCAGAAGATGTCCTAGCCGACGTCTATATTTCATATTGATCAGGAGCTTCGACCATGGCTGAAATGATGATGCGTGACGCGATCCTGACCACGATCCGCGATGAGATGCGGCGTGATCCCAACGTGGTGGTGCTGGGCGAGGATTTGGTGGGTGGCATGGGCACGGCGGGCGGGCCGGAGGCGATTGGCGGCATCTGGAGCACTTCAACGGGCCTGTTCGGTGAATTCGGCGCGGACCGGGTGATCGACACGCCGATTTCCGAAAGCGCGATTGTCGGTGCGGCGGGTGGCCTCGCGCTCGCCGGCAAACGGCCGGTTGCCGAGCTGATGTTCGCAGATTTTGTTGGTGTCTGCCTCGACCAGCTCTGGAACCAGATGGCCAAGTTCCGTTACATGTTCGGCGGCAAAACCACATGCCCGGCGGTGATCCGCATGGCCTATGGTGCGGGCTACAACGCCGCCGCGCAGCACAGCCAGGCGGTCTATGCGCTGATGACCGCGCTGCCCGGCCTTAAGGTCGTGCTGCCGTCCACCCCCGCCGACGCCAAGGGGCTGCTGACGCAGGCGATTCGCGATGATGATCCGGTCATCTTCATGGAGCATAAGGCGCTCTATGGCATCACCGGCGAGGTGCCCGATGGTGATTATATCATTCCCTTTGCCCATGCGCGCCTCACCCGTGCAGGCGAGGATGTGACGATTGTCGCCTCGGGCATGATGCTCGGCTTTGCCGAGGCAGCGGCGGACAAGCTGGCGGCAGAGGGCATTGGCTGCGATGTGATCGACCTGCGCACCACCAGCCCGCTCGATGAGGAAGCAATTATCGATTCGGTGGAGGTGACTGGTCGCTTGGTTGTGGTCGATGAGAACCCCCCGCGCTGTTCGATCGCGGCTGACATCACCGCGCTGGTTGCGCGACGTGCTTATGCCAGCCTAAAAGCGCCGCCCGAGATGGTGACGCCGCCACACACGCCGATCCCGTTCGCGCGCGAGCTGGAGAGCGCTTACCTGCCCTCACCCGACAAGGTGGAAGCTGCCGTGCGCAAAACGCTGGCGTGGAAGTAGGAGGGCGGCATGGCCAATTTGCGCGCATTCACCATGCCCAAATGGGGCATCGAGATGACCGAGGGCACCGTCGCCGAATGGATGGTGAAGGAGGGTGCGGCTTTCAAGAAAGGCCAAACGCTGTGCCTGATCGAGACCGACAAGATCACCAACGAGGTTGAGGCCGAATATGATGGCGTGCTGCACAAGCTAACTGCGCCGGTGGGCGAGGTCCTCTCCGTCGGGGTGCTGCTCGCGGTGATGGGTGATGCGGGCGCGAGTGCGGATGACGTGACGGCGTTTGCGGCGAGCTTCAAGGCGGCGGATACGCGCGTGGCGGCAAAGGCGGGGGCCGGTGCGCCAGTGGCTGAGGTTCCCGCGCCCGCCGAGGCCCCAAAGCGTATCGAAACCAATCGCCCGATCAGCCCCAAGGCACTCGAACTGGCCGAGCGATTGGGTGTTGATCTCAACCCGATTCATGGCTCGGGCAAAGGCGGGCGAATCAGCTATCAGGATGTGTTGCAGGCGAGCCGGCCAGAAGCGCAGCCCGTCCTGCGCGGGCCACTCAAGCTCGATGCTGCACTGGAGCGTGTTTATGCCTCACCGCTCGCCAAGCGGGTTGCGGCGCTGCACGGGGTTGATCTCGGCGGGATCAAGGGCACAGGTCCGCGCGGGCGGATCACCAAGGCCGATGTGCTGGCACTGATCGGCGCGCAGGCGGATGATGGGGGCGTGACCAGGCCTTTCGCGCCCTCCGCCAACGCCCCGCGCATTGTACCGATGGACAAAATCCGCACCGTTGTGGCGCGCCGCCTGACCGAAGCTAAATCAACCATTCCGCATTTCTATCTGCGCATGAGTGTGCGGGTTGATGCGTTGCTGGCGCTGCGCAAGGCGGCCAACACCGTCACCGGCATGAAGGCGTCGATCAACGATTATCTGGTACGCGCCTGTGCGCAGGCGCTTGCGCAACACCCGGATGTCAATATTCAGGTGCATGGTAGCGACATCCACCATTTCGCCCATGCCGACATATCGGTGGCGGTCGCGTCCGCGCGCGGGCTGGTGACGCCGATCATTCGCGGTGCCGACGAAATGTCCCTCGCGCAGATTGCAGCAGCGACCAGGGACATTATCGCGCGCGCGCAGGCGGGCAAGCTCGGTTATGCCGATATGGACGGCGGCACCTTCACCATTTCGAATCTCGGCATGTTCGGGATCGAGCAGTTCGACGCGATCATCAACCCGCCGCAGGGGGCGATATTGGCGATCGGCGGCGTCTCGCGCGCACTGGTTGAGGGGGCGGATGGCGAAGCGGAATTCGCTTCACAACTGGCGCTCTCGCTCTCGTGCGATCACCGCGCGATTGACGGAGCAGTGGCCGCGCGCTTCATGGTGACTTTGAAAGGCCTGATCGAAGCGCCGGAGACGATGTTTTCCTGATCAGCCGCTGCGTTGCTTCGCCGCGCACGCCGCCACCACGGTTGCGGGGTCATAATAATAGGGTTTGATCTCGCACACCTTGCCATCGCGGAACCTGAACATCTCGCATAGCTCTGCATTCGCCAGGCTTGGATCGACAAATTCGAAATGCAGGATGGTGACCGCATAATCGCCGCCGGTCGTGGTCTGGATGCGGGTGAGCGCTTTCACATCCATCATCACCATGACCTTGGTGTAAAGCTCGCGCAGTGCGCTGCGGCCCTTATAAACGCCCGCCATCGGCAGGCCATCGGCCTCGCTCACGACAAAATCATCGGTCAACATAGTCTCGGCGGTGTCGAAATCACCAACGCCGGTGGAGGCATAAAGGTCGTCGATCAGTTTCAGTTTTTCGTCATGGGTCATGGTGGCTCTCCTTTGCAGCAATGTTGCGCGCCTCGGCGCACCGCGCACCTAGCGAAAACATGAGTGCCGGATTGCTAAGGAGCGCGCGATAGGGCATCAACCATACACAAGGAGAGCGACCATGATTTTCGTTGCCGGCATCATGAACATGAACCCATCCGACATCCCATCTTTCGTCGCTGATTATGATGCGATGCGTAACGATGTGCTCGCCGAACCGGGCTGCCATCATTATTCGCTGCTGGTTGAGGATGCGCCGACCGGCCTCGTCAATGTCATGGAAATGTGGGATGATGTGGACGCGCTCAAGGTGCATCTCGGCACGCCCCATATCGCCAAATTCTTTGCGGCCCACGCCCCGCACATGCAGGCATCCACCGTGCAGGTCTATCATATTTCCGGTGCCGAGCCGCTGCCAGGCATGTGAACGGGCATGGCTGATTATGTGCCGGTGATTGCGGTTGCCGACTTCCCCGAAGAGGATAAACATACCTGCCAGATCAAGGGCTGGCATGTGCTGGTCTGCCGCGATGAGGGTCAATTTTATGCGGTCAATGACCGCTGCACCCACGCCGCCTCGTTCCTTTCCACCGGGCGGATGCGGCGTGGCGCGCTGATGTGTCCGCTGCACGGCGCGCGGTTTGAGATTGCCTCGGGAAAATGTCTCGGCGGGGCCTATGATCCCTTGCGCAAATTCGATATCCGCATCTCTGATGGTATGATCGAGGTGTCGGTGCCAGACGAAGCCCCCGGCATGATGGATCTGCCGATGATGCAAATAGGCTGAACCGCCCCCCTCGCGGATTGGTTAGGTGTTGCGTACGCCGCACCGCGTTAGGGTGGTGGCAAACAAGCAAAGGAGAGTCCCCCATGCCCTTTACCGGCCCCGTTGAAGACCGCCTCGCGATCCGCGAATTGCTCGATACCTACTCGCACGCCGTCTGCACGCGCGATCCCGAACTGTGGGGCTCGCTCTGGGCCGAAGACTCCGTCTGGCTGATGCCCGATTATCCCGAATTTGCAGAAACGCATGGCCGCACGGCGATTGTCGAGATGTGGAATGGCGCAATGGCGCACTATCCGGGCATCCTGTTTGTCACCACACCGGGGTCGATTGAGGTCAATGGCAACACCGCCAAGGTCGTCGCCTATACCTCCGAAGTTTACGATCAGGCGGGTGACACCAAGCGTGATCGTGGCGTCTATCATGATGAATGCGTCAAGCTGGATGGCAAATGGGTGTTCAAATCGCGCCAGTTCCGCAACGTTCACCGCCAGAGCGGTGCCAAAGGGCTGTGAGCGTTCAGGCGCGCTATTGGCGGCTCAACGCGCGGCCCGAGGGCCATGATTATGCGGGTGCGCTCTCGCTGGAAACGCGCGCACTCGGTGCGCCCAAGCCCGGCGAGGTTATCGTCAAGGCCGAATATCTCTCGATGGACCCCGGCGTGCGCGTGTGGATGACCGCGCGCGAGGACAGTTATTCGCCGCCGATCCCGCTTGGCGCCCCGATGCAGGGCCAGTTTATCGGCACGGTGGTCGAGTCGGCAGCGGACGGGTTTGCGGCGGGCGATACGGTGCGCGGTTTCGGGCAATGGGCCGATCATTCGCTGGTGGACGCCACCATGTCGGGCCTGAGCAAGCTAGACCCCGATGTGCGCGATGTCCGTGATCATTTCGGTGCGCTTGGCCTCAATGGCTGGACGGCATTGTGCGGCCTGCGTGATGTGCTGAATTTGCAAGGCGGCGAAACCGTGCTGGTGTCGGCTGCGGCGGGCGCAACCGGCAGCGTCGCGTGCCAGATTGCGCGCAATATGGGCTGCACCGTCATCGGCATCGCCGGATCGGACGCGAAATGCGCGTATCTGACCGGCACCCTCGGCATAGCCCGGGCGATCAATTACAAGCGCGAGGATGTCGCCGCCGCACTCGCCAGGATTGAGGGTGGCATCAATGTCTATTTCGAGAATGTCGGCGGCGCGCTGCTCGATGCGGCCTTGCCGAACATGGCGATGTATGGCCGCATCGGCATTTGCGGGCTGATCGAGGGTTATACCAGCGACTCAGGCCTGCCCGGCCCGGCGCGGTTCGACCAGATATTGATGAAGCGGCTCACGGTTTCGGGCATTTTCCTGCCCGACTTCATGATGAAGGGGATCGATTATTATCCCCCGCTCAAGCAATGGTATGATGCGGGCAAGCTGCGGCTCGATTTCGATGAAACCAGGGGACTGGAGAATGTGCTGGTCGCGTTCACACGGCTGATGACGGGGCAGAACACCGGCAAGGTGATCGTGGATATTCGCTGAAGCTCCCTGAGGTTATTGTGTAACAAACCCGCCATCGACAAGATATTCACCACCAGTGCAGTAGCGTGACTCATCGCTCGCCAGAAACAGGTTGGTGTTCGCTACATCTATCGGATCGCCGAAATGCCCCATCGGGATCGAAACGGAAATCTGGTGGTAAACTTCTTCATTATCCGCGAGTGCCACCTTCTGCATGTTGGTCATAATCATGCCCGGATGCACCGTGTTGACGCGGATTTTATCCTTGGCACATTCGAGCGCTACGGTTTTCGAAAAAATGCGCACGCTACCCTTGGCCGACGCATAGGCAGCGCAACCCGGGACTCCGACCAGTCCGACGACCGACGAAATGTTGATGATCGATCCTCCTTGCCCCACTTTACGCATAAGTTTGACAGCTCGCTGCATGCCGTAAAAGAC
>JAGWQR010000121.1 GCA_028869975.1 Alphaproteobacteria bacterium
CAACGCGCGGCAGCACCAACGCGCCGATGGGTGAAATACCGATGGTGCGCATCGCGTCGATCTCTTCGGTCAGCTTCATTGTGCCGAGCTGTGCTGCGAATGCCGAGCCGGAGCGCCCAGCAACCATGATCGCGGTCATCAGCACGCCCAGTTCGCGTAGGGTCAGGCTGCCGATAATGTTGATGGTGAACGCCTGTCCACCATAATCGGCAAGCTGTTCGGCACTTTGTTCGGCGATCACAACCCCGATCAGCACACTCATCAGCCCGATGATGCTGATCGCGCGCACCCCGACATCTTCGAACTGGCGGATCATGGCCGCCCAGCGAAAGCGTGTCGGCGAACCGATAATTGCATAGATTTCAAGGATGATCGCGCCCATGAAACCGGTCAGTCCGACAAGCGTCTGCAACGCCGAGATCACTCCATTGCCCACCTGGCCCAGCAGGTTGATGAGTGGCGGCTGGCGTGGGGGGGGCTCTGCAACAGGCCGATCATGCGCACTCACCTGCGCGAGCAGATGCGCATAAGTGGTATTACTCCCGATTATTTCCGCGCCGCTGTCGCAGACAAGACGGTGCACGACCCATGCCCCGACGCTGTCCATGCGTTCGATTTGACCAAGGTCAATCAGGCGGGGGGCGACCATCTGTTCGCGCAGCCGCTGCGGCAGATCGCCGATGCGTGCCAGCGTCAGACGACCCGTGAAGCGCAGTGTGTCGTCCTCCATAATATAGTCGGCCATCGGGATCATGGGCGGCGTTGTGCGACAATAAGACTGTTCCGGCAAGGGGCTTCCGCTATAGGCACCTGATGCAGCGAATCGCCATTTACGATATGGACAAGACGATTACCCGGCGCAGCACGGGCAGACCGCTGATTCTCTATGCGTTGAAGCACCATCAGCGCTGGCGGATCATCCTTTTGCCGCTGCTGATGATTGTGGGCGTTGGCTATGCCTTGAAGTTGCTCGATCGAAAACAGGGCAAGGCACTGGCACTGCGGCTGATGTTCGGCCCGCATATCCCAGAGGAATTAATACCCGGCTTTGTTGAAGAGACGCTGCGCACCAACATCAACATAGCCGCCCACGCACAGATCGCACGCGACAAAGCCGAAGGATACACGCTTGTCCTCGCCACCGCTTCACAGCGCATCTGGGCGCAGCCGATCGCAGATGCACTGGGCTTTGATGCGGTGATTGCTTCAGAAAACAGCCAGCGGCGTGATGGCAGCCACGCGCCCTTCCTTGCCGGTGAGAATTGCTACGGCGCAGAGAAGCTGCGACGGGTGAAGGTCTGGCTGGCCGAGCGGCAGATCAGGCGTGACGACGCGTATATCCGCTTTTATTCAGACCATGCCTCTGATGCGCCCTGCTTCGAATTTGCCGATATGGCGGTGACGGTTAATCCGCACCCGCCGCTGCGTGCGCTGGCGCAGGCGAAAGGCTGGCCGGTGGAGGCGTGGGACTGAGCGTCGCCAGCGTCGGCAGCAGTTCGTCATAATGATCGATCACGGCATCGGCACCCAATGTCGAGGCAGGCACGCTGATAAAGCCAAAGCTGACGACGACAGAGGGCAAACCGGCCGCCTTCGCCGCGCCGACATCAAACTCCGAATCACCGATGAATGCCGCGCGGCCGCCGCCACAGCGCCTCACCATTTCATGCAGCAGATCAGGGTTAGGCTTGCCGCGCCCATGCCCCACCGAATCGCCGCCCAAGACACATTCAAACCTCTCGATCATGCCGATTTCGTTGAGCAATCTGGTGCACAGCCGCTCGATCTTGTTGCTGGCGACAGCAAGCTTGACGCCCATGCCAGCCAGGGCATCGAGCGCATCGATCAGCCCCGGAAACGGGCGGGTCAGGTTGGCGATATGCGCCTCATAATAATCAAACAGAACCGGGGAAAGCTGGTTGAACAGCGCCTCATCGCTGCCGCCGGTTGCCTCCAGCGCGCGCCGCAGCATCATCCCCGTGCCGCCGCCGATCATCGTGCGGATGTCCGCCACCGGCAGCGCGGGCCGCCCGATGCCCGTCAGCGCATGGTTGCAGGCGGCCGCCAGATCACCCGATGTATCGAGCAGGGTGCCGTCCAGATCAAAGCCGACAATGTCATATGCAAATCTGTTCATGCGTTTGTCATGCCACCCCCCTCTAGCCTTGTCCAGCGCCGCGTGGCATGGGCGGGCAAATCACCGGAGGCCCCATGACCAATACACCCCCGCCCGTTGCTGCCCTGGCCGCCATCATCCTTGCTGCGGGCAAGGGCACGCGCATGAAATCCGCCACGCACAAGGTGCTGCACCCGATTGCGGGCCGCCCGATGCTGCTGCACCTGATGGCGGCGGTCGCAAAACTTGGCGCAGCTCAGACCGTGGTTGTGGTTGGGGACAAGGGCGAGCAGGTGCGTGGCGCGGTGGGCGCACACGCCGCCATTGCGGTGCAAGAGCCTCAGCTTGGCACCGGCCACGCCGTGCAACAGGGGCAAGCGGCGTTAACTGGCTTTGATGGCGATGTGCTGATCCTTTACGGCGATGTGCCACTGGTGCGCGCCGAAACGATGCACGCGATGATTGCGCGGCTCAATGCGCCTGATGCGCCTGCTGTGGTGGTGCTGGCGTTCAGCCCGGAAGATCCGCTGCACTATGGCCGGGTGATTTGTGACGGTGACCGCATCACCAAGATGGTCGAGTACAAAGATGCCACGGAAACCGAACGCGCCTGCGCCACCTGCAATTCGGGACTGATGGCGGTCAAGGCGCGCGATCTGTTCGCGCTGCTCGCGCGTGTGACCGACGACAACGCCGCGAAGGAGTTTTACCTCGTTGACATTGTCAACATCGCCAACGCCGATGGCCGCCACAGCGCAGTGGTGATAGCGGAGGAATGGGAAGTGGCGGGGGTCAACTCCCGTGCCGAACTCGCCGCGCTTGAGGCCGTGTGGCAGGGGCGCAGGCGCGCGCAGGCGATGGCCGATGGCGTCACGCTGATCGCGCCCGAAACCGTGTGGTTCACCCATGACACGCAGCTTTCCCGCGATGTCACTGTGGGGAGCAATGTCGTGTTCGGCCCCGGAAGTGTGGTGCATGAGAATGTCGTCATCCACAGCTTCTCGCACCTGCAAGGCTGCGTGGTGGAGGCAGGCGCAGAGATCGGCCCCTATGCGCGGCTGCGCCCCGGCGCCCAGATCGGCGAGGGGGCAAAGGTCGGCAATTTCGTCGAGATCAAGAAGGCGGTGCTGGGCAGGGGCGCGAAAGCCAATCATTTGAGCTATATCGGCGATGCTACAGTGGGCGCAGGCGCGAACATTGGTGCTGGTACCATCACCTGCAATTATGACGGCTTCTTCAAATATGAGACGGTGATCGGCGCGGGCGCGTTTATCGGGTCAAACTCCGCACTGGTGGCTCCGGTAACGGTCGGCGCGGGCGCAATCGTGGGGGCGGGCAGCGTGGTGACGCAGGATGTGTCAGCGGACGCCCTCGCGCTCGTCCGCCCGGCGCAGACGGAGAAAGCAGGCTGGGCGAAACGGTTCCGGGAGATGATGACGGCGCGCAAGGCCGCCAAAAAATCCTAGCTGGGCTTTTGCTTCGCCAAATTTTCGCGCATGTGCTGAATATATTTTAGTTCGTTGAGCGCAGCGGGGCTGTCGGGCACAATTTTGAGTGACTCGTTGAACTTGGCCTCCGCGTCATTCAGCCGCCCCAGTTCAGTCAGGCAAAAGCCCATGCCGCGAATTGCGCGGGCAAGATGGACTTTGCCGTTCTTGTCGTCATGGAAATCGGTCATATTGCTCGCTTGCTCGAAATGATCATACGCGTCATTCCAGTGATGGCCCGCTTTTAACCATTCTGCATATTCATCCATATATTGCCGGTTGGTCGGCGCCATTTCTGCCGCGCGCTTCAAGGGAATTTCAGCCTCGTCGTGCCGGTTCAGGTCGACCAGGGCAAAGCGTTGCTGTGGCGTCATGCCTGCGAGAGCGGGCTGGCCGCACGCAAGCGCGCCAGTTACCACAAGACAAATCCACCGCATTTTATCTCTCCCCAAAGTTTCTGTTGCAGTCTATTGCGCCGGGATTGTCATGGCAACCCGAAGAAAGTGAGTAAATATAATGTGTGGCATTATCGGTATTATCGGACAAGGCGATGTGGCAGACCGGCTGGTCGATGGCCTCAAGCGCATGGAATATCGCGGCTATGATTCCGCCGGGGTTGCGACGATTGCGGGCGGCACGCTTGATCGCCGGCGCGCCGAGGGCAAGCTCAACAATCTCGCGAAACTGCTGGTGAAGGAGCCACTGGGGGGCCATATCGGCATCGCGCACACCCGCTGGGCCACGCATGGCGGGCCGACGACGAGCAACGCCCACCCGCAGATGACGAGCCAGGTCAGCCTTGTCCACAATGGCATTATAGAGAACTTCAAGGCGCTGCGCGAGGAATTGCTCAGCCGGGGCCGTGTGTTCGAGAGCCAGACCGATACCGAGATCGTCGTTCACCTCCTCTCTGAACAGATCGAGGCGGACAAATCGCCGGTGGAGGCGGTGAAAGCCGTGCTGCCGCGCCTGCGCGGCGCATTTGCGCTCGCCATCCTGTTTGCGGGGCATGAGGATATGCTGATAGGCGCGCGGCTGGGGAGCCCGCTGGTGGTGGGTTATGGGGATGG
>JAGWQR010000122.1 GCA_028869975.1 Alphaproteobacteria bacterium
GCGCATTGAGCAAGGGCCAGTCGGAAACCGCATCCGAACCATCCAGCATCGCTTCTGTCTCGCGGTTGGGGCTGGCGACCGAGCCTGAATCAAGATGATCGCGGCCAATGACGACCGGTGCTTTGAGTTCTCCCGAGGCCACCATGTCGTTGAAGGCGAGGCCGAGCCGGTGCCGATCCCCCAGCCCCACCCAGCAAATCCGCGCGGGCAGGCCTTGGAAATGGATGCGCTGGCGCGCCATATCGAGCCAGTTATGCAGATGCGTGTCATCGGACATCAGTTCCTTCACCTTGGCGTCGGTTTTGTAGATATCCTCGGGGTCACCCGAGAGCGCCGCCCAGCGGAACGGCCCCACGCCCCGGCAGAACAGCGGGCGGATATAAGCGGGCACAAAGCCGGGGAAATCGAACGCATTCGCCACCCCTTCCTCCAGCGCCATCTGCCGCAGATTATTGCCATAATCGAAGGTGGGGATGCCGCGTGCGTGGAGCGCCAGCATCGCGCGGACATGCCGGGCCATTGAAGCGCGCGCCGCCTTATCGACCGCCTTGGGATCGGAAACCCGCCGCTCTTCCCATTGCGCCAACGTCCAGCCCTGCGGCAGATAACCATTGACCGGATCATGCGCGCTGGTCTGATCGGTCACCATGTCGGGCCGGATGCCGCGCGCGACAATCTCTTCCGCCACATCAACGATATTGCCGAGCAGCCCGACCGAGATTGGCTTGCCCCGCGCGTGCGCGGCCTCGACCATCGCCAGCGCTTCATCGAGCGTGTTCGCTTGGCGGTCGACATAACCGGTTTTGAGGCGGAACTCGATCCGGCTCGGCTGGCATTCAACGGCAATGCACGAGGCCCCCGCCATCGTCGCCGCCAATGGCTGCGCGCCGCCCATACCGCCAAGACCAGCGGTGAGCACCCATTTACCCTTGAGATTGCCGCCGAAATGCTGGCGGCCCGCTTCCACGAAGGTCTCGTACGTGCCCTGCACAATGCCCTGGCTGCCGATGTAGATCCATGAACCAGCCGTCATCTGGCCGTACATCATCAGGCCCTTTTTATCGAGCGCGTTGAAATGATCCCAGGTCGCCCAGTGCGGCACGAGGTTTGAGTTGGCGATGAGTACGCGCGGCGCATCCGCATGGGTGGGGAATACCCCCACCGGCTTACCAGACTGGATGAGCAAAGTCTGGTCACTCTCCAGTCGCTTCAGCGTTTCGACAATTTTGTCATAGGCGTTCCAGTCACGCGCGGCCTTGCCGATGCCGCCATACACCACCAGCTCACCGGGGCGCTCGGCCACATCCGGATCAAGGTTGTTCATCAGCATCCGTAGCGGTGCTTCGGTGAGCCAGGATTTGGCGGACAGGGCTGTGCCGTGTGGCGCGCGGATGATGCGGGTGTTGGGGATTGTGGTCATGGTTGGTCTCCGAGCCAGTCAAGGATGGTGGTGAGCAGCGATTGCAGCGTGGCGGTGAGCGGCGCGGCGTGTATAGCATCATAGGCCCCTAGCGGCTCCACCATATAGGCGCGCTGGGCCAGCTCCATCTGCACACAATGCACGCCACCTGCCGGGTTGGCATAGTGCCGCGTGATCCAGCCGCCTTTGAACCGACCATTGACGACATGGCTGAGGGGCGCGGCGTCGCACACCGCCGCCAGCCGCGTCTGAAGTTCGGGCGCGCAGGTCGTGCCATCATGGGTGCCCAGATTGAGCACGGGCAGTTCACCATTGAACAGCCAGGGGACATGGCTGCGGATTGAGTGGCAATCATAGACGACAATATGGGAGTGCAAGGCGCGCAACCGCGCAATCTCCCCCGCCAACGCAGCATGATAAGGGGCGTGATAGGCGGCGATGCGGCGCGCAACCTCCGCCGCATCCGGTTCCGCGTGCGCGTGGTAGAGCGGATTACCATCAAAGTCGGTCGTCGGTACCAGCCCGGTCGTCGCCTGCCCCGGATAGAGCGACTGGCCCGATGGATCACGGTTGAGATCGATCGCGATACGCGAAACATGCGCCGTCAACCGCGTGATGTCCATGCCTGCCGCAAAGCCATAAACCTGATCGATCCAGAAATCAGCATCGTTGATCGCGGTGGCGGGGTCAATCAGCCCGGCATGGCATTCGTCGGGCAAATCCAGCCCGCCATGCGGCATCGAGAAGATCAGCGGCGCATCACCGCACTCCAGCGTGAACAGACTCATGCCACCCCCGGCAGCGCCAGCCCGGTCGCGGCAGCGAGCGCGCCCGCCTTCACCAGCTCAAACGCGGCCGCCATATCCGGGGCCATCAACCGGTCTTCAGCGAGCGTTGGCACTTGCGCGCGCAACACTGCCTTGGCCGCCTCCAGCGCCGGACTGGTGTGCAAGGGCGCGTGGAAATCGCACGCCTGCGCCGCAGCCAGTGCCTCGATCGCAATCACCTGCATAGCATTCTCCGTCATCGGACACAGGCGGCGCGCGCCATGCGCGGCCATCGAGACATGATCCTCCTGATTGGCGGAAGTCGGGATCGAATCGACGCTCGCCGGGTGCGCCATCTGCTTGTTTTCGGAAACCAGCGCCGCCGCCGTCACCTGCGGGATCATGAAGCCCGAATTCAGCCCCGGCGCAGGCGTGAGGAATGCGGGCAGTCCCGAGAGCGCCGGATCAACCAGCATTGCAATCCGCCGCTCGGCGATATTGCCGATTTCGCAGACGGCAAGCGCAATCATGTCCGCCGCAAACGCCACCGGCTCGGCATGGAAATTGCCGCCCGAAAGCGCCTCGCCAGTATCGGCAAAGATCAGCGGGTTGTCGGACACGCCGTTCGCCTCGATCAGCAGGGTCTGCGCCGCCTGGGTGAGAACATCAAGCGCCGCCCCCATCACCTGCGGCTGGCAGCGCAAACAATAGGGATCCTGCACGCGCGGATCGTCGGCACCGCGATGCGACTCGCGGATCGCACTCCCGGCAAGCAGCGCGCGCAGCGTGTCAGCAACCACAATCTGCCCGGCATGGCCGCGCACCGCATGAATGCGTGGATCAAAGGGTGCATCGGTGCCGCGCGCGCCATCGGTGCTCAAAGCCCCCGTTACCAGCGCGGTCTGGAACAGCGCCTGCGCCGCGAACAGCCCGGCAAGCGCGTTCGCACTTGAAAATTGCGTGCCGTTGAGCAGCGCCAGCCCTTCCTTGGGGCCGAGCTGGAGCGGCATGAGGCCCGCTTCGCTGAGCGCCTGCGCCGCACTGCGCCCGCCATGCACATCGCCCAGCCCGATCATCGCGCACGCCATATGCGCGAGCGGTGCTAGATCACCCGACGCGCCAACTGAACCCTGCGCGGGGATAAGTGGCACAATATCTGCGGCAAGCATCGCTTCGAGCAGCCGCACTGTTTCCAGCCGCACGCCCGATACACCATGACCCAGACTGGCAAGCTTCAAGGCCATCATCAGCCTGGTGGTGGCTTTATCGAGCGGCGCACCCACGCCCGCCGCATGGCTGATGACAATTTTCTGCTGGAGCGCGGTAAGCTGATCGGCCGGAATCTGCACTTGCGCCAGCTTGCCGAAGCCGGTGTTGATGCCATAAACCGGCGCGCCTTTGGCAAGGATCGCGTCGATCACCGCCGCCGATGCCGCGATCTTCGCGTCAGCCTGGCGGTCGAGCCTGAGCGGCGCACCATCATAAACGCGCCGCCAGGTCGCCAGTGTCGCGGTGCCGGGGGTGAGAATCGTCATAGCATTTTCCCTTGCCAGAGTCTGATGTGCGGGCGAATACCGCCAATCTGATAGACTAGCTCTGCCGCCGAGCGCGCCGCCCACAGGCAGAGATTGGCGTGGGCACCCGGCGCAATCCGCCCCTCGTCCGCTATGCCCAGCGCGCGGGCGGCGTGGGCGGTGACACCATCCAGCGCTTCCTCCGCGCTCAGGCCAAATAGCGTCGCCGCCATGTTCATGGCCGTCAGCAGCGAAGCGATTGGCGACGTGCCGGGGTTGCAATCCGTCGCCACCGCCATTGGCACGCCTGCCGCCCGCAGCGCTGCAACCGGCGGCTTGCGGGTTTCGCCGAGCGCATAAAAGGCACCGGGCAGCATCACCGCCACTGTGGCCGCCTGCGCCATTGCGGCCACGCCCGCCTCATCCAGCCATTCGAGATGATCCGCCGAGAGCGCCTTGTGCCGCGCCGCCAGCGCCGCGCCCCCTTGATTGGAAAGTTGCTCGGCATGGAGCTTGACCGGCAGCCCCAACGCAGCGGCGGCATCAAACAGCCGCGCAATCTGCGCGGGCGAGAATGCAATCCTTTCACAAAAGCCATCAACCGCATCGACCAGCCCTTCACCCGTCAGCGCGGGCAGCCAGTCGGCGCACAGCGTATCGATATACGCATCCTTGCTCGCAAATTCGGGCGGCAGCGCGTGCGCGCCGAGAAATGTCGTCGTCACCGATACCGGGCGCACTTCACCCAGCCGCCGTGCCACGCGCAGCATTTTGCGCTCGTTCGCCAGATCAAGCCCATAACCCGATTTGATCTCAACCCGCATCACGCCCTCACCGATCAGTGCATCCAGGCGCGCCAGCGATTGCGCAATGAGCATATCCTCATCCGCCGCCCGCACCGCGTGCATCGTGGCGCGGATGCCGCCCCCGGCCTGTGCAATTTCGGCATAGCTAGCCCCGGCCGCCCGCAGCGCAAATTCATTGGCGCGGTTGCCGGCATAAACCAGATGCGTGTGGCAATCGATCAACCCGGGCGTGAGCAGACGGCCTTCGGCATCAATCATTGTCGTGTGCGTGCCGGCCCTGGCGCGCAATACCGCACCCGCACCCACAGCTTCGATCCGGCCACCATGCACCAACACCGCATCCCCCGCCGCGCCATGCAGGTGGGCATTATGGATAAGCAGGGTATCGCCGGTTTGCATTTATTATGTATAGACATTATACTGTGTGTCATGCAAGAGGGCTTATCATTTCATTTTGAGCGGGCACTGCTCCCGACAGGCTGGGCGTACAATGTGCGGGCGCAAGTGGCTGGAGGGTGGTTTGCCAGGGTCACAACCGAAACCCCGGCGCAGCCCGCTGATCAGCGCTTTGAACTCGCCGTGCCCGGCATGATGAATCTGCACAGCCATGCGTTTCAATATGCCATGGCCGGTGCTGCAGAAGTGGCCGGGCCGGGTGCCGACAGTTTCTGGACTTGGCGCGAGGCGATGTATGGCCTGGCCGCCTCGCTTGATCCCGATGCGTTTGAGGCGGTGGCGGTGCGGGCCTTCCGGGCGATGCTGGCGGCGGGCTATACGCGGGTGGGCGAGTTTCATTATCTCCACAATGCGCCCAATGGCACCCCCTATGCTGATCCGGCGGAGATGAGTCTGCGCTTGATTGCGGCGGCGCGCACTGCCGGCATCAGCCTCACCCTGCTGCCAGTGCTCTATCAGCGCGGCGGATTTGATGGCCGCCCGCTTGATGAACGCCAGGCGCGCTTTGCCCTCTCAGTGGATGATTATGCGGCGCTGTTTTCCCGACTCAAGGCAATGGAAGATGATGCGCTGACCGTTGGGCTGGCCGCGCACAGTCTGCGCGCCGTAGCACCCGAGGCTTTGGCAGCACTCACCACGCTCGATACCACCAGCCCCATCCACATCCATATCGCCGAGCAACAGGCTGAGGTGGCCGATTGCGTTGCCGCCACGGGCCAGCGTCCGGTTGACTGGCTCTATGACCATTCTCCCGTGGACGCGCGCTGGTGTCTGGTTCATGCCACGCACGTCAATGATGCTGAACTGGCACGCATTGCCCAAAGCAGCGCTGTCGTTGGTCTGTGTCCGATCACCGAGGCCAATCTGGGGGACGGGATTTTCCCGGCGCGCGCGTATGTTGATGCTGGCGGGCGATTTGGCATTGGTTCCGATTCGAATATCGAGATTGATAGCGCCGCCGAGTTGCGGCTGCTCGAATATGGCCAGCGCCTGGTGCAGCAGCAGCGCAACGTGATGTCACAAGGGCCACAGCGCAGCACCGCGAGCGATCTTTACATGCAGGTGCTTGCGGGCGGCGCGCAGGCGCTGGGGCAGGCACTGGCGGGGATCAGGGCAGGCGCGCCCGCTGATTTCGTCACGCTGTATATGTCGGCGCTTGACGCGCCCAACGCGCTTGATAGGCTGGTCTTTGCGCCGCGTCATGGCGTGAAGATCGATACGGTCTGGACGAGGGGTGTGCAGCGTATCACCGGGGGAGAATAGATCGGATGAGCAGGAGACCCGACTCGCTTCATGCGCGCATCCGCGATGATATTGGCGCGCGCATCCGCACCGGGCGCTGGAGGCCGGGACACCGCCTGCCAACGGAAGCCGAACTGATGGCCGACTATGGCTGCGCGCGGATGACGGTCAACCGCGCGCTGGCCGAGTTGGTCAATGCCGGTCTGCTGGTGCGGCGGCGCAAGGCGGGCACCTTCGTGGCCGACCCTCCGGTGCAGAGCGCGATGCTCGAAATCAGGGACTTTGCCGCCGAAGCGCGCGCGGCGCACAAGCGCTATACATATGAGCTGCTCAGCCGCGCCGAAAAGCGGCTGGTGCCGCACGAAGCCGGCAAAATCGGCGCAACACTGGGCGATGAAGTGGTCTCCATCCTATGTCGCCACAGCTTTGATGGGTATCCGGTGGCGCTGGAGGAACGGTTGATCCTGCTTGATGTTGTGCCGCAAGCGCGCGCCGAATCCTTCGCCATTGAGCCGCCCGGCACCTGGCTGCTCGCGCATGTTGCATGGAGCGATGCCGAACATCAGATCCGCGCCGAACCCGCATCTGCCGCCATCGCGCGCCATCTCGCCATGCCGGCGGGCGACGCCTGCCTCGTCATGGAACGGCGCACCTGGCAGGCGGCGCGGCTCGTTACCGATGTCGTGCTCCACTTTCCGCATAATCGTTATGCCTTGCGCGGGCGCTTTGCGCCGCATGGTTGATCGGCGGATACACGACGCCTAAGGTGCGGGGATGGTTACCAAACTTACCGATCCACCCAAAGTCGGCATGGTCTCGCTCGGCTGCCCCAAGGCGCTGGTCGATAGCGAGCGCATTCTGACCAAGCTGCGCGCCGATGGTTATGGGATTTCGCCCGATTATGCGGGGGCCGATGTTGTGCTGGTCAACACCTGCGGCTTCCTCGATTCGGCCAAGGAAGA
>JAGWQR010000123.1 GCA_028869975.1 Alphaproteobacteria bacterium
GAGCCGCCGCGCGCCCGCGCTCGCCTTCCAGCCGCGGATCGCGCGCCAGCACCAGCCGCGCGTCGTCCGCGGCGGCCGCGATCAGGTCGCGATGGGCGACCGGATCGGCGAGGCGGTAGGCCGGGAATCCGCTCTGCTTCAGCCCGAGCGGGTCGCCGCCGCCGCGCAGGTCGAGATCACGCTCGGCGATGACGAAGCCGTCGTCGGTGCGGCGCAGGATGTCGAGCCGCGCCTGGGCGGTCTTCGACAGCGGCGGATCGTACAGCAGCACGCAGGCGCTCTCGCGCACGCCGCGGCCGACGCGCCCGCGCAACTGGTGGAGCTGGGCGAGGCCGAAGCGCTCGGCCTCCTCGACGATCATCCACGTGGCATTGGGCACATCGACACCGACCTCGATCACTGTGGTCGCGACCAGCACAGCGATGCGCGCGGCGATAAAATCCGCCATCACTGCGTCTTTTTCCGGCCCCTTCATCCGGCCGTGAACAAGGCCGATCTTATCTCCGAACCGAGCCTTGAGTGCCGCAAACCGTGCCTCTGCAGCCGCGCGTTCGCCCCCGAGCAGCCCGGTCTCCTCGACCAACGGGCAGACCCAATAAGCCTGTCGTCCCGCCTCGATATGGCGCGCGAGGCCATTTACCACCTCGGCGAGCCGCTCCTGTGACACTACCCGCGTCTCGACCGGCTGCCGGCCGGGGGGCATTTCATCAAGGCGGCTCACATCCATCTCGCCATAATGGGTGAGGGTGAGGGTGCGCGGGATCGGCGTCGCGGTCATCACCAGCAGATGCGGCGGATATGCGGCTTTTTCTGTGAGCATGAGTCGCTGCGACACGCCGAAGCGATGCTGCTCATCGACCACGGCAAGGCCAAGATTTTTGTAGGTTACCCCCTCCTGAAAAATCGCATGAGTGCCGATGAGGATGTGGATGGAGCCGTCCGCAAGCCCCATCAGCGTCGCTTCACGCGTCCGCCCTTTTTCGCGACCGGTGAGGATGGCGATGTTGATGGGCAGGCCGACGAGCTGTGCCGAGAGTGTCGCATAATGCTGGCGCGCAAGGATTTCGGTCGGGGCGAGCAACGCGCCCTGTGCGCCGCTTTCGACCGCGATCAGCAGCGCATGGAGCGCAACCAGCGTTTTCCCCGAGCCGACATCGCCTTGCAACAGCCGCGTCATTGGTGTCGATTGCGCCAGATCGCCTTCAATCTCGGATATGGTACGGGTCTGTGCGTTTGTAGGGGCATAAGGCAGCTTGAGTTGCGTACGCAATGCGCCATCGCCTTTCAGCGGCACCCCACGCCGCTTGCGCGCGCTCGCGCGCACCAGCATCAGTGCCAGCTGATTGGCGAAAATTTCGTCATAGGCGAGGCGGGTGCGCGCTTGGCCATCGCGCGGGTCGGCATGAATTAGCGTGAGTGCTTCCCGCCACGCGGGCAAGCCGCGTGCTGCCAACAATCCCGGCTCGATCCATTCGGGCAGCTCTGGCGCGCGCTCCATTGCGGCGTGCACCAGCGCACCCATTCGCTTCCCGGTCAACCCTTCGGTCAAGGGATAGATTGCCTCCCGGCTCGCCAGCACCGCTTCGGGCGCCAGCACATCGGGATGAATGATTTGGCGCTCCTGACCATATTGCTCCAGCTTGCCGACCACGCGCTTGGGCGTGCCCAATGGAAGCTGCTTTTTGGCATAGTTGCTCGCGCCACCAAAGAATGTGAGGCTAAGATAATCACCCGCTGAATCGACGGCCTGCACCCGCATCGGCGCGCGCGGGCTGTTCCCTTGAGCATACGAGACCGGCGTGACGACCACGCTGACATGGCTGTTTAAGGCTGCATCATCGAGCCGCCCAACCACCTGGCGTTCGATCACGCCTGTGGGCAAATGGAAGGGCAGATCCACCGCGCGTTCCAGCCCCAGTCGCGCCAATGGCTTCGCCAGCCCCGGCCCCACGCCCTTCAGCAGGCCGATTTCAGTGAAAAGGGGGTTGAGGATGTCGGGCCGCATGATTAGGGGATAGCTTCGTTAAGTCGGCGCTGCAATCGCAGGGTCGACCTTTTGCAGTTGGATAAACATGGATCGCGATACCGGCCTAAAACGTTTGCGCTTCCGAGCGCATCATCGCGGCACCAAAGAGGCTGATCTGCTGCTGGGCGGCTTTTTTGAAGCACATCATGACAGGTGGGACGCGGCGGCGATTGCGTTGTTTGAGGCGCTGCTGGAAGAGCAGGACGCCGATATTCTCGGCTGGGCGATGGGCGCGATCGAGGTACCAGAGCGCTGGCAGGGGGCAATGATGAGCGCGCTCCAGCGGCTCGATTATGTGCGCCAGCCTTAAGCGATGATCGCGCGCATCCTGTCTGCGGCCAACCCGCTTACGCTCGCCGGTGTGCCCTCGGGCTTCACACCGTTGCTGATGGCCGATCTGGCGCGGGCGGCGTTCGCCAAGGGCCAGCGCGCGACGTTGATCTGCGCCGATGATGCCGCGATGCGCACGGTGGCCGACACAGTGCCGTTCTTCGCGTCCGAGGTTGAGCTGCTTCAGTATCCGGCCTGGGATTGTCTGCCTTATGATCGCGCCCAACCCGCGCTGCGGTCAGCGTCCGAGCGGCTGGCCTGCCTTGCAAGGGTGCAGGAGCGGCTCGCCAAGCCACAATTGCTGCTCACCACACTCAACGCCGCCACGCAGCGCACATTGACGCCGTTCCGGATTCGCCAGCTTACGGCCACGCTTACGCCCGGCAAGTCCATCGACCGTGACGCGCTGGTGAGATTGCTCAGCAGCCAAGGCTATGTTCGCACCGATACCGTGGCGGACGCAGGCGAATTTTCGGTGCGCGGGAGCCTGATTGACCTCTATCCGGCGGGAGCTGAATATGCGCTGCGGCTCGATTTTTTCGGCGATGAAATTGAGAGCATCCGCGCGTTCGATCCCGCCGACCAACGTACGGTGGGGCGGCTGGAGCGCTTCACGCTGCTGCCCGCATCTGAAGTGTTGCTTGAAGAAGCGACGATAAAACGCTTTCGAGCCAGCTACCGTGAACAATTCGGCGCGACCGCGACCGGCGACCCGCTTTATCAGGCGGTGTCCGAGGGGCGCAGGCTCGCGGGGATGGAGCATTGGCTGCCGCTGTTTGAAGAGCGGCTCGAGACGCTGTTCGATCATATCGGTGATGCCGTGATCGTGCGTGATTCGGCGTGCACGGCGGCGGCTGATTCGCGCTTTGAGGCGATTGCCGATTATCACGCCAACCGCGAACGGATGATGGCGGCGGAACCGGGGAGCTATCGCCCGCTGACGCCGGACACCCTGTATCTGGCGGCGCAGGACTGGGAAGCGCTTGCGCATCATAGCCTCTCGCCTTTCCATGCCCCGGAAAGCGCGGCCATACTCGATTTCGGCATCAGTGCCGCGCATGATTTTGCGCCGGAGCGGGGCCGCAACGAAAATATCTATGAGGCGCTAGCCGACCATGCCACCACGTTGGGCAAGGCAGGCAAAGGCCTGATTCTCGCCTGTTACTCGCAAGGTTCGCGCGAGCGGCTGACCGGCTTGCTCGGCGAACATGGCCTGCACGGCATTGCGCATGCCGACACCTGGCAGGAGGCGCTCGGCGCGGTCGCTACGCACAAATCCGCCTTGATCGTCTTGCCTCTTGACCATGGCTTTGCGACCGCGAGCTACGAACTGCTCTCCGAACAGGATTTGCTGGGTGACCGCCTCATCCGCCGCGCCTCCAAGCGTCGCAAATCTATCGATGCCTTCCTCGCTGAACTCGCCACGCTCTCGGTCGGTGATCTGGTGGTGCATATCGAGCATGGCATTGGCCGCTATGAGGGGCTGACGCAAATCCCGGTGCAGAAAGCGCCGCATGATTGCGTCGCGCTCAGCTATGCGGGCGGCGACAAACTTTATGTCCCGGTTGAAAATCTCGATGTACTCACCCGTTACGGTTCTGAATCCGAGGGGGTCGCGCTTGATCGGCTCGGCGGGGAGGCCTGGCAGCGGCGACGCGCCAAGATGCGCGAGCGCATACGTGAGATTGCGAGCGAACTGATTGTGACCGCCGCCGCGCGTGCACTCAAACCAGCACTCGAACTTGCGCCCGACATCAGCTATCCCGCCTTCGTCAACGGGTTCCCATATCAGGAAACCGAGGATCAGGAGCGCGCGATTGACGATGTGCTCGAAGATCTTGCCGCAGGCAAGCCGATGGATCGGCTGGTGTGCGGCGATGTCGGTTTTGGCAAGACCGAGGTGGCGCTCCGTGCCGCATTTGTTGCTGCCTATGCCGGGCAGCAAGTCGCGCTGATCTGCCCGACGACGCTGCTCGCGCGTCAGCATTATGCGACCTTCACCGAGCGGTTTCATGGCACAGCGGCGCGCATCGGGCGACTGTCGCGCCTCGTCCCCGCGCCGGAGGCCAAGTCCACCAAGGAAGGGCTGGCCGAGGGCAATGTCGACATTGTCATCGGCACCCATGCGCTGCTCGCCAAGGGGATTGACTTCAAGCGGCTGGGCCTTGTTATTGTCGATGAGGAGCAGCGCTTCGGCGTGGTGCACAAGGAGCGACTGAAGGCTTTGAAGGCCGATGTGCATATGCTCACTCTCACCGCCACACCGATTCCGCGCACGCTGCAAATGGCGCTGGGGGGGCTGCGTGAACTCTCGGTGATCCAGACCCCGCCGGTCGATCGGCTGGCCGTGCGCACCTATGTTATGCCGTTCGATCCGGTCATCATCCGTGAAGCCTTGATGCGTGAGCATTATCGCGGTGGGCAGAGCTATTATGTGGTACCGCGCATCGCCGATCTGCCCGATATTGAGGAATTTTTGCGCAAGAATGTGCCCGAAATTCGTTACGTTGTCGCGCATGGCCAGATGGCGGCGGGGATGGTCGAGGAGCGAATGAGCGCGTTCTACGACAAGAAATATGACGCGCTTCTCTCGACCACGATTGTCGAATCGGGCCTCGACATTCCGTCTGCAAACACGATGATTATCCACCGCGCCGACAAGTTCGGGCTGGCGCAGCTTTACCAGTTGCGCGGGCGGGTGGGGAGATCAAAATCCCGCGCCTATGCCTATCTGACCACGCACATGCGCGGTTTCCTGAGCGAAACGGCAGAAAAACGCCTCAAGGTGCTGACCGATCTGGATACGCTGGGCGCGGGTTTTCAGCTTGCGTCACACGACCTTGACCAGCGCGGCGCGGGCAATCTGCTCGGCGATGAACAATCGGGGCATATCAAGGAAGTCGGGTTCGAGCTGTATCAGTCGATGCTTGAGGAAGCGATTTTGGAGGCGAAGGCCGGTGGGCTGGTCGAGGAGCGGCTTGCCGACCTGTCGCCGCAGATCACTGTCGATGCGCCCGTGCTCATCCCTGAAGATTATGTGCCCGATCTGGATTTGCGCATGGGGCTGTACCGGCGGATCAACGGGGTGGAAACGGTGGCAGACATCGAGCCGTTCGCCGCCGAACTGATCGATCGGTTCGGGCCGCTGCCCGAAGCGGCGCACAACCTGCTCACCCTGATTGAGATCAAACTCAACGCGCGACAAGCGCATATCGCCAAGATTGATGCCGGACCGCGCGGGGCATTGGTGGCCTTCTGGAATGACACCTTCCCCGACATCTCGGGCCTGCTTGCATATGTCGAGCGGCTCAAGGGGACAGCCAAGCTGCGACCCGATTCGCGGCTGGTGATCACGCGCAACTGGGACAGCCCGCAGGCGCGGCTCAATGGCGCGTTGCAACTCTCGCGCGGGCTTGCGAAGATTGTTCGGTGATGCCCCTTTCGCCCGGCCTGTTGCTGCGCGCCTATGCGTCCGGGATATTCCCGATGGCCGAGTCGGCGGAGGCGGGGGAGGTGTATTGGGTAGAGCCAGAAAAGCGCGGCATATTGCCGCTCGACGGGTTTCATCTCTCCAAATCACTAGTCAAAACGCTCAAGTCAGGCCGTTTTACGATCAGCATAAACACCGCGTTCGAAGCGGTGCTGCGCGCCTGTGCACAGCGTGAAGAGACCTGGATCAACGCGGCAATCCATAACGCCATGTGTGCGCTGCACACC
>JAGWQR010000124.1 GCA_028869975.1 Alphaproteobacteria bacterium
ATAGCCCGCACCGACGACCTGTGCGACATCATGGATTGTCGCTCCGATAAACACGCCGGATTGGTGATGGGTCAGTCCTATGGCCTGGGCGATTGCGGGATAAGTGATCATCGCCAATGTTGAGTATACCGATATTCCAATCACGGTGAACAGTGTTGCCTGCTCGCGTTTTTCATGCGCTGGCAGTGCTGTCGATAGCGCAAGCGCAGCCGAAACGCCACAAATCGCGGTTGCGCCCCCCGACAGAAAACCAAAGAGTGGATTGAACCCGAAGGCCCGCGCCAACAGCATCGAAATAGTGATAGTTAGCGTGACGAGGACCACGATCATCGCGACCGGTTGCCAGCCAAGCGCGATAACCTGACTCCAACCGATACGCAGCCCCAGGAGCGCTACACCTATGCGCAACATCGTTCGGGACGTGAATTCAATGCCGGGAAGCGTCCGCTCAGCCTCGGTCAGGAAGTTAAATGCCATGCCCAGCAACAACGCATAGAGCATCACCGGCGCGGTATAATGCTCCGACAGGAAAGTCGCTGCTGCTGCGACCACGAGCGAAACGCTCAAGCCAGGGGCCAAAGTGCGGACACGTTCTGAAAAATTTAACATTTTCACACTTGCTCCCGATTGACGCGGGCGAGGTCCGCGAGATAGCTGCGTCGCGCCACCGCGAAGCCTATTGCTGCCGCCACGCTCGCCAAAGGGATCAGCCGGAAGGCGCCGTCAAGGCCGATGGCGTCCGCAAGGCGGCCGGTGACGATTGGCCCAGGCGCGAGGCCGAGCAGATTGTTGGCAAGAGTCAGCGTCGCGAAAGCAGTACCATGTATCGCCACCGGCGTCAGATTGGCCACCATGGCACCGGACGGGCCGCTTGTGCCAGAGACAAAGAACATCGCTACGCCCAGCAATATCAACTGCATCAGTCCCGTCCCTGAGTGCATCGCGAGCGTGAGAGCAAGCGCCGAGGCCATGCAATAGCCGATGGCGAGCACAATCTTGCGATCCGGGCGCCCGCGCGACAGCCGGTCACACACCATGCCGCACAAGATCATTCCCGTGCCGCTGACCAGAAACAGCAATGCGGCGGCGCGCCCCGCCCGGTCAACAGGCATCGCATGATAGCGGTTGAGGAATGCCGGTACCCAGGCCGCCAGCGCACCGGATGCAAAGAACTGCAACCCGCTGGCGATATAAGCCAATGTCACCGAACGGCTGGCGAACAAGTCCTTGAGGCTTGGTGGTGATGCTGCGTGTTCGGCTGTATCCGGCGCGCCGATCAAAGCGCGATTGCGGCGCTCGCGCACCAGCATCGGAAAGATTAGCGCCAGCGCAAGCCCGGACAATCCGATAACAACGAAGGCGGTGCGCCAGCCGTGGCTCGCTGCGATCTGGCCGCCAATGGCAACGCCGATCACCTGACCGAACAAACCGCCCGCCATAAACGCTGAAGCCAGCGTCGCGCGCAGATGCGCGGGGAAAACCGAGATGACGAGTGCAATGCCGACGCTGCCATAAGCCGCTTCACCTAGCCCAACCATGATCCGGCCACCGAGCATCTGCGAATAATTGGCGGCCATCGCGCAGAACAATGTCGCGAGACTCCACAGGATTGCCATCAGCGTCAGGCTGCGCACCCGCCCCCAACGGTCAGCGAGCAGCGACAAGGGAAAGGTCAACACACCGACCATGACCGCGACCACGCCGGACAGCAGACCAAGCTGGCCGTCTGTCAGCCTCCACTCCGCCTTCAGCAAGGGAAAGACGACGTTGAGCACCTGCCGCGCCATATAGTCTGAAATCAGTAGCCCGAACGCGAGCGCGAAAACCAGCCAGCCATAGGCCGTGGCCTTTGCAGGCCCGCTCTGCCCCGCCGTAATGGCAATCGGTCCAGCCATGATCCGTCTCCCCTTGATTATGCCGCCAATCGTGCGATAAATTCCAAACTCTGCGGCCACGGGCCGAAGCCAGAGGGCGGATTGAGATGGCCCACATTCCCGGCATCAATCAGTTCAGCGCCCCAGTCCGTCGCCATGCCCGCTACGCGATCAAAATCAGCCAGCGGATCGTTGCGGCTGGCGACCACTAAGGTCGTAAAGGGCAGTCGCACGCGCGGAATTGGCAGCCAGCCGCCATCGGCGAGAGCTTGGGGCTCGGGATAGCCGGGTGGCAAGGGGTGCTCGATATCGGCCGGCGTTGCCAGCAGCGCGCCCTTGATCGCCCGACTGGGAGCCTGTGCCCAGTGCGCGACCATTAGGCAACCGGCGCTGTGGGCGGCGATGACGACTTCGCCCTCAATGGCGAGCAGCGCCGCATCGAGCGCCGCGACCCGCGCCGGGCGACTCAGCCCGTTCGCCTCCAACGGCGGCACAGTGCGCGAACCGGGCAGCGCACGCGCGGCATGGCTTTGCCAATGATCCCCGACATGGCCGCGCAGACCGGGGACGAAGAGGATTGTCGTGCTCACATGGCCTCGCGCAGCGGTCGGCCGATGTGCGCAAAGCGCTTACCGGTTCGCACCGTCGATCCCGCCTCAGAGCACAAAGACCGACGAGCCAATTGATCGCCCGGCTTCGAGATCGGTATGCGCCTGCACGCAGTCATCGAGCGCGTAGCGCAGGCCAATCTCGACTTTGACCCGGCCTGCCGCGAGGTTATCGAACCAGAATTTCGCCAGTTCGGCGCGCTCGGTGGGATCGGCATAGAAGTCAGCGAAAGCGGGGCGAATGAAATACACCGACCCCTGCCGCATCAGTTGCATCGCCTCGATGGAAGGAAACGGGCCAGACGCCGTGCCACAGCCAACCAGCACACCACGCCGCTTCAATGATTTCAGTGAGCCCTCGAACGTGTCTTTGCCGACACTGTCGAATACGGTCTGGACACCCGCGCCATCGGTCAGTTCTTTGACCCGCTCGGCAACATCCTCGCGGCGATAGAAGATGATTTCGTCGCAGCCCATCGCGCGCGCCTTCGCGGCTTTTTCCTCGTTTGACACGGTTCCGATGACCCTGATACCGAGACTTTTGGCGATCTGGATGGCGAGCAGGCCAACGCCGCCCGCTGCCGCGTGAAGCAGGATCGTATCCCCGGCCTTCAGGCTGGGATCGGCTTTCTTCAGCCAATAGGCAGCCGAAAGCCCGCGCATGGTCGATGCACCGGCCGTCTCCAGCGAAACCGCATCGGGCAGTTTGAACAGCGGCGCGGCGGGCATGA
>JAGWQR010000125.1 GCA_028869975.1 Alphaproteobacteria bacterium
AGCAGGCGCGCCAGGGCGTTGAGGCGTACACCGAACTAAAGACCGTCATCATCCAGATGTAATGAAATAGGCTGACGGCGCGTGTCACCGGCATTAGAGGGGCCAGATGGAACATATCATATTCGACCCGGTTGCGGTCTATGCACGCAGCACGCCCCTGGGCACCGCCGTCATTGATCTCGAGTCCGGGCGGCGCTGGTCCTATGCCGATCTGAATGTTGCGGTGGACCAGCTCTCTGGCTGGCTGGTCGGTGAACTGGGTGCGCGCAGCGAGGCGCGGGTAGCGACGCTCGCCAAAAATTGCGGGGAGATGCTTATTCTTCAGCTTGCCTGTGTGCGTGCCGGCGCAATCTTTGTGCCGTATAACTGGCGATTGGCCGCGACTGAAATTGAGTCGCTGGTGGCAGATGCTCAACCGGTGATCCTGTTCCACGATGTGGAATTTGCCGTGCCGCCTAGTATCCCCAAGACCTACCCTATCGCTGCCATGCTGACTCTGGGTGCTGCGCGCGATGTGCCACCGCCTTCCGCACGCCGCCCGTTCAGCGCGACGACGACCCTGCTCTATACCTCGGGCACATCGGGCCGCCCCAAGGGCGTGATGCTGTCAGAAGAAAACAGCTTCTGGGGTTGCGCCAACTTCATCTATGGCAATGACGTGACGATGCACAGCGTATTCCTGTGCGACATGCCGTTGTTCCACACCGCCGGGCTGTTCGCGGCCACCCGCGTGCCAATCCAGGCGGGTGGGTGCGTGCTGATCTCGCGCGGGTTCGATCCGGTCAAGACGCTGGCGCGGCTGAGTGATCCGGCGCTCAACGTCTCGCATTATTTCTCGGTGCCGCAAATGTGTGCAACGCTGTGGAACAGCCCCGCATTTGATGCCGCCAAACTCCAGCACATTGTGGCCTGGGCGATTGGCGGCGCGCCCAATCCGCGGGCGCAATCGGAGCGGTTCGTCGGCGCGGGTATCCGTATCGCCGAAGGTTTTGGCATGTCCGAGACCGGCTCGAATTTCGGAATGCCCACGCACGATCTCGATGTACTGCTGGCCAAGGCGGGCAGTTGCGGTCTGCCGTTCATGACCGTGGAAACGCGCATCGTTGATGATGACGGACATGATGTTCCGGTCGGCGAGGCAGGCGAGCTGTGGCTCAAGGGGCCGTGCATTGCCTCAGGCTACTGGAACCAGCCTGAACTCACCTCCAAAGCCTTCCCGAATGGCTGGTTCCGCACCGGCGATTGCGCGCGCCAGGATGCGGACGGCTTTTTCTACATCGTCGATCGCAAGAAGG
>JAGWQR010000126.1 GCA_028869975.1 Alphaproteobacteria bacterium
ACCATGTCGCGCTCGGCGCGGAACGGCGAAATGAACGCGGTCAACACAATCAGCCCCGCATCGGCCATCAGTTTGGCGACCTCACCCACCCGGCGGATATTCTCAATCCGGTCGGCCTCGGTGAACCCCAGATCCTTGTTCAATCCGTGGCGCACATTGTCCCCATCGAGCAGGAAGGTATGCCGGTTCATCAGGTTGAGTGATTTCTCGACCTCGTTAGCGATCGTCGATTTGCCCGATCCACTGAGACCGGTGAACCAGAGCAGCTTCGGTTTCTGATTTTTCAGACCGGCATGGGCTTCGCGAGTAATGTCTGTGGCCTGCCAATGCACATTCTGGGCGCGGCGCAGGCTGAAGTTGAGCATCCCCGCTGCCACTGTGGCATTGGTAATCTTGTCGATCAGGATGAAGCCCCCAAGCGCGCGACTGTCAGCATAAGGCTCAAACACAATCGGCTTGTCAGTGGACAGCTCCGCGACACCAATCGCATTGAGCTCGAATGTCTTGGCGGCCAGATGCTCCATCGTATTGACGTTGACGGTGTATTTGGGCTGTTGCAGCGTTGCTGATACCATTTGCGTACCCAGTTTGAGCCAATAGGCACGGCCCACATGCAGCGCCTCGTCGGCCATCCAGACTATATTGGCCTCAAACTGGTCTGCAACCTGCGGCGGGGTATCGGAGACGCTCAACACGTCGCCGCGCGAACAATCCACCTCGTCGGCGAGGGTGAGCGTGACGGATTGGCCTGCCACGGCCTGATCGAGATCGCCATCGAGTGTGACAATGCGCGATACGCTCGAGGTTTTGCCTGAAGGCAGCACGCGCACCGCATCGCCGGGCTTGACCGTGCCGGTCGCGATCAGCCCCGCAAAGCCCCGGAAATCGAGGTTCGGCCGGTTGACCCATTGCACCGGCATTCGGAAGGCTTTGGCCGCGTCATGCGCGGAATTGACTTCAACCGTTTCGAGATGTTCAACCAGCGTAGGCCCCTTGTACCAGGGCATGTTCGCGGACAGTGCGGTGATATTGTCGCCCCGGAACCCCGAAATGGGCATCGGGGTAAAGGCATTTATACCGATCTCATTGGCGAAGGTGACATAATCGGCAACAATTTTGTCAAAGACCGGCTGGCTGTAATCGACCAGATCCATCTTGTTGATGGCAAGCACGATGTTGCGGATGCCGATCAGGTGCGCGAGATACGAATGCCGCCGCGTCTGGGTCAGCACGCCTTTGCGCGCATCGATCAGGATGACAGCAAGGTCGGCGGTTGACGCGCCCGTTACCATGTTGCGGGTATATTGCTCATGGCCGGGACAATCAGCGACGATGAACTTGCGCTTTTCGGTGGTGAAGAAGCGATAGGCGACATCGATGGTGATGCCCTGCTCGCGCTCGGCGGCGAGGCCATCCACCAGCAGCGCAAAGTCGATCTCCTGGCCCTGTGTGCCGACGCGCTTCGAGTCAGACTGGAGCGCCTCAAGCTGATCCTCGAAGATCATCTTCGAATCGTACAGCAGCCGTCCGATCAGCGTGGATTTGCCGTCATCGACAGAACCGCAGGTGATGAAGCGCAGCAGCGACTTGTGCTGGTGTTGTTCAAGATAGGCGTCGATGTCCTCGGCGATGAGGGCGTCGGTCTTGTAGACGGACTCTTGTGTATCGGCGGGCATCAGAAATACCCCTCCTGTTTCTTTTTTTCCATGCTGGCATCGCCCGCGTCTTTGTCAATCGCGCGGCCCTGGCGCTCGGAC
>JAGWQR010000127.1 GCA_028869975.1 Alphaproteobacteria bacterium
CCATCTGTCGATCAGCTCCTCGCGCGCTTGCTCACGGGTCGCCGCTTGATGAATATGCCCATGTTCGTCATAGCTGTGCAGCGCTTCTCCGGTGCGTTCGGTCGCCAACTGCCGGGTGGCTTCGCGTTGCCAGTCAGCTTGCTGCCGCCTGATCTCGGTAATCTCGACGCCGCCATGATGCTCATGAATCGCACGGAACGCCGCACCCGCTTCAATCGCCTGCAACTGATCGGGATCGCCGACCAGAACGACTTTGGCCCCAGCCTCGGCGGCATGGGACAGCACGCGCTCCATCTGGCGCGAGCCGACCATGCCAGCCTCATCCACCACAAGCACATCGGCATGGGTGAGCATTTCACGCCCCTGTCCCCATTGATGTTCCATGCTCGCAATGGTGCGCGAACCAATGCCCGAGCCGCTTTGGAGATTCTCGGCGGCGATGCCGGAAAGGGCAACGCCATGCACCTGATAACCTGCCTGTTCCCAGCTCTCCCGTGCAACACCGAGCATCGCTGATTTGCCGGTTCCGGCATAGCCAACGACCACACTCAAGTCTTTCCCTTGGGTGACATGATCAAACGCATCACGCTGCTCGCCGGAGAGGCTGAGGCCGCGAATCTCAGCTTCGTTCAATGCGCGCTCTCGCATCCCGTCCTTGACACGATGGCGTTCGCGCTCGGCGATGATCTCGGCGGCACGGAACATCCGCTCCTCGACATTGATCATGTCTTTTGAGGTGAACCGCTCCTGGTCGCGTCCGTCTTTGCCTAAACGAACAAGATTGGGCGAACCCTGCACCGCGCCCATCGCCTGATCGAACTGACCCTTGCCGTCCGAATGCCGGTGTACAAACATCGCGAGATCACGTTCGGTAAAGGTGGCCTGTTGCCGTGTGATCGCATTCAAGGCGAGATCAGGATCAGCGATAATCCGCTGCCCATTGCGGTGGGCAATATCGAGATGATCATTGACGCGCTCGGATTGCAAGCCTTGCCCCGCCATGCGCG
>JAGWQR010000128.1 GCA_028869975.1 Alphaproteobacteria bacterium
CTCTGCTCCCAAAGCAGATGCGCTACCAGGCTGCGCCACTCCCCGATCCAGAACTCCCTCTAGCGGCCCAACCTGCTGCTGCCAAGCGGCGCAACCCCCAAAAATGGTGGACAGGGTTGGATTCGAACCAACGTACGGGCAACCCGGGCAGATTTACAGTCTGCTGCCTTTAACCACTCGGCCACCTGTCCGATTTGCTAGCATGCGCTGGCTAAGCCGCGCGCCATGGCCGAGCGGGACGCGCAAGTCAATCATGAATCGATGCTTTCAGGTCTGCAAATACCAGCGTTCCGCTCCCTGCAGGCCGAGCGCTGTCAGCGTTCCCGACGCATAGGCGCCCGTGTCTATCCCGATTCTGTTGACGCGCTCTTCCACGGCTTCACTCACGGTATGGCCATGCACGATGACCGCGCCATGATCTGCGTCTGATAGCGTGAATGCGTCGCGAATCCAGCGCAGATCTTCTGCACTTTGATCGTCGAGTGCAATACCTGGCACTACACCGGCGTGCGTGAAAAAATAAGTGCCGCACCGCCATGAAGTTAGAAAGCCGGAAATAAAATCGAGATGCAGTTGAGGCACAGCGTGTGCGGCCATTTCGGGAAGTTCCGCCAGCTCATGTTTGTCATAATCTTCTGCCGCCACGCCATAGCTCAGCAGCGTGGCGCGCCCGCCGACCCGATGAAATGGCGCTGCAATACGCTTGTCACCCGCGCAGAGACGCAACAGCAATTCCTCATGATTGCCCATGATGAAAATGGCATTGTCCTGCTCGGCAACCGCCATTGCGCGCTCGATCACACCGCAGGCGTCTGGCCCCCTATCGATCAAATCCCCCAGAAACACGATTGTTGTGCGTGCGGGAGCGCGCGCAAGGTCATCTCGATGAATATGGCCAAGCAAGGCATCCAGGAGATCAAGCCGCCCATGAATATCACCTATGGCATAAACCCGCTCGCCAGCGGGAAGTTCTGCATTGAGGGCAACTGGCGCAGGCGCTTGCTGTGCGCGACGGAAAAAGCGATCAAAAATCATAATCGTCAGATATGTTCGCGCTCAAGCAACTCTTCGCTGGAAATGCCCAGGCGTGCAATATGCGCACGCATTTTTGGCCAGATATGGCTCAAAAAGCGCTGACGTTCCTGCACACGCAGGCGATCGGTTGCTCCCACGGCGACGAACATTCCCACCCCGCGCCGGACGTCGATATAGCCTTCATCCTGAAGGCATTGATAGGCTTTAGCGATCGTCAGCGGATTGACGGTGTTCTCAGCAGCAAAAATGCGCACCGAGGGCAACTGTCCTCCCTCGGGATAACGCCCCTCAAGGATGCGTGCGGCAATCAGCCCACGCAACTTGAGATAGACTGGAACTTCACCATCAGTTGTTACTGTCATGGAGCAATAATACACTATTTTTGCGCGGGCGTCCATGACGAAATCACCTCGTCATAGGCGGGGCGGGGCCGTTCTTCGAGCGGACGGGAGGGAGATCCGACGTAAATGAAACCGGCAATGCGCTCGCCTGGCTGGCCAAAAGCCGCACCCACGGCCTCGTTATACGTAGCCCAGCCGGTGATCCAACTTGCGACAAAACCATGGGCATGGGCGGCGATCAGCAAATTCATGCACGCCGCCCCGGCAGACAATTCCTGCTCCCACAGCGGAATTTTGGCGTCCGGCCTGGGGCATGACAAGGCGACGATCAGGCATGGTGCCTCAAAAGCGAACGCACAGGCGGCGTCAATCGCGATGCGGCTGGCCTGTGGGTTGGCGGCAACAAAGGCGCGTTCGAGCAGCATGGCGAGCACCGGGCGCTGATCGGCAGCAATCGTCACGAAACGCCACGGTGCGAGTTTGCCATGATCGGGTACGCGGATGGCGGCGCAGAGGATGGCGCGCAGTTGCGCGTCGTTCGGGCCGGGCGCAATCATATCGCGTGGTTTACCCGAACGGCGCGTGGCGAGCAGGCGCAGCGTTGATGTCGTGTCGTTGAACATGGCTGAGCCCCATACAGGAGTGGCATGTCTGCGCAAATAGGCTATCGCAGGTTATGATTCGCCTATTCGCCCTCATGGCACTCGTGATAGCCACGGCAAGTTATGGCATGAGCCGTGACGAGAGGGTCAACGCCATTGCCTACCGTCTGCAAACGCGCGGCGCGAAGCTCTGCCCGGCATCAAGCCCGCAGCCCAGCTTTTTTCTGCGGGACGTGCATAGCCGTGTGGTTGACGCTGTGGTGCCGGGCAGTCCGGCGGCAGAGGCAGGATTGCGGCCTGGCGATGCCATTACGACGGTTGCAGGCGTGCCTGCCGATGATGCCCATGCCGTCGATCTGCTGGATTCGGCCTTTGCCAAGGGCAGAATTCAGCTTGGTTTATCCGACGGACGCGCCCTGAATTTTAGTGCAGAAACAGGCTGCGGGTTCAGTATTTCAGTCGATCATGGGGGCGGGCTGGATGCCTGGGCGGACGGCAAGGCCGTGGCGCTGACGGCCAAGATGGTCGATTTTACGCATGATGATGATGAGCTGGCACTCATCATCGCGCATGAATTGAGCCACAATATCTTCGGCCACAAGGCGCAGCTCGATGCCCGGCATGTCC
>JAGWQR010000129.1 GCA_028869975.1 Alphaproteobacteria bacterium
GCGCAGCGCGCGCGATGCCGTAATCAGTGGGCATCGTTATTGCACCGTGCGCGGTACGGTTGCGCCCGCGATCAATTTTGAAGTGCGGTTGCCCGTCCATGGCTGGACACAGCGCTCGCTCCAAACCGGGTGCGGCGGGCTGTGCGGCTTTCTTGGCATCCGTGTCGAGCATGACACAGGCTGTACGCCGGTGACCGATGGCAGCATAGTGCTCGCCTCAACCGATATGGGCCATACCAGCAAGGGCTTTGGCAGTGGCGATGAAAGCTGGGCGAGCAACCCGCAAATGCGCATTGATTTTGCGTATCGCGGCGTTCATGTCACTGCGCAGGTCGTCAAGGCGCTGATGATCGCCTATTATGGCCAGAAGCCGCGTTACGCTTATTTCTCTGGCTGCTCGGATGGCGGGCGTGAAGCGCTGATCGAAGCGCAGCGCTACCCCGATGATTTTGATGGAATCGCGGCGGGTGCACCCGCGCTCAACTTTGCCGTGCAGAACAGCTTCTACCATGGCTGGATGGCGAAATCGAACATGGATGCGTCGGCCAAGCCGATCATCAATCCTGTCGATTTGCCAGTTCTGCACCAGGCCGCGCTTGATGCCTGTGATGCGAATGACGGGCTGAAAGACTTACAGATCAGCGATCCGCGCACCTGCCATTTCGATCCCGGGATCGTGCAATGCAAGGGTGCGTATGAGGCGGGCAAATGCCTCACGCCTGAGCAAGTCGCCACCGCACGTAAATTCTATGGTGGTGCGGTGGACGCACAGGGGCACAAGCTGGTCGTTGGTTCGGTGATGCCCGGATCGGAACTCGAATGGGCGGGTGTGTTCGTGCCGCGCACCAACGGCGGCACAATCGGCTCGATCAACATGGCACTGGGGACGATCAACAATCTGTTGTTCATACCCAACCCCGCGCCCGGCTTCACGGTCAATACTTTCCCGTTCAGCGACGCCGCTTTGGCGAGCGAGGAGCCCGCGCGCCGACTCTATGCAGCCGACAATCCTGACCTGTCTGGGTTTGCCGCGCACGGAGCGAAACTGCTGCTCTGGCATGGCTGGTCCGACCCGCATATCTCGCCGCTGAATACGATCGATTATTATAATCGCGTCGGCATACTAATGGGCGCGGAAGAGCGCGATACGTTTGTAAAGCTCTTCCTGTTCCCCGGCATGAGCCATTGCGGCGGCGGAGACGGCCCGAACGAATTTCCGCTGCTCGCCACGCTGATGGCTTGGGTGGAAGATGGCGTTGCCCCGCAAGAAATGGTTGCGCACACTGTGCCGGAATCAACCCCGCCTGGCATGCCGCCCGATCTGGCCAAATCCGATTTGCCCCCCGCCCCGTTCATCGCCCGCGCGCGCCCGGTCTATGCCTATCCGCTGGTCGCCACCTATAAGGGCAGCGGCGACATCAACGACGCCGCCAGTTTTGCCGCAGCAGCCCCGGCGAATGTGGACGATCAGCCTATCGACTGGCTCGGCCACAGGACTTCGGGAGCAGGTGGACGATAATCCAAGCACGCTATGGAACCGGATGCGCTTCTCTGCGCAGCTGGCATGTGAGCAGCCACATCGATTTCTTGAAGCGTGCCGCCGCGTGATGAACGGTTGTGAAACAATCCATTCAATCTCGATTAAAACAAAGGGATATAAACACCCATCCGTTGTTCGCAACACAGGACGCGCATGAAGCCGCCCTGATGAAGAAGGAGACGACACATGTTCACCAAGAAGTCTGTCCTGATAGCCGTGCTCACCAGCCTGATCGCGATTGCACCGGTTGCCGCGAGCGCGAACCACTGGAACCGCACGCATCCGGCGCGCACACATGATAGCTGGCGGATGCACAACCAGCAGCGCCGCATTACGCAGCAGGTGCGTGAAGGTGATCTGACCCATGCCCAAGCGCATGCCCTGCGCCGCAATGACCGGGCGATCCGGGCCCAGATGCGCGCCGATGCCCGCGCCAACCATAATGGCGGACATCTCAACCGGATGCAGGCGCGCCAGATCCGCCATGAGCTGAACGCCAACAGCAACGCCATCGGTCATTAAGCCCGAATGGTCTGGAACGGCCTTAGATTGCGTCCCTCTTGCGCTTGGCGTAAGAGGGGCGGATGTCAAAACCCGAAACGCCCTTACTTGACACAGTAGAGACGCCAGACGACCTGCGCGCACTGAGGCCAGAGCAACTTCGCCAGATTGCCGATGAGTTGCGCGCCGAAACGATCAGCGCTGTGTCGGTGACCGGCGGGCATCTTGGGGCGGGGCTGGGCGTAGTCGAACTCACCACCGCGCTCCATTATGTGTTCAACACGCCGCAAGACATACTCATCTGGGATGTCGGGCACCAATGCTATCCGCATAAAATCCTGACCGGGCGGCGAAACCGCATCCGCACGCTGCGCCAGAGTGGTGGGTTGTCGGGCTTCACCAAGCGCGCCGAGAGCGAATATGATCCGTTCGGCGCGGCGCATAGCTCCACCTCCATCTCAGCCGCGCTCGGCTTTGCGATGGCGAACAAGCTCTCGGGCGCACCCGGCAAGGCCATTGCGGTGATCGGTGATGGCGCGATGTCCGCCGGCATGGCCTATGAGGCTATGAACAATGCGCAAGGCGCTGGCAACCGCCTGATTGTGATCCTCAATGATAATGACATGTCGATTGCGCCGCCGGTGGGTGGACTTTCGGCCTATCTCTCGCGGCTGGTGTCGTCGCGCCCCTTTCTCGAACTGCGCGATCTCGCGAAGCGGGTGGCGCGCCATCTGCCGCGCCCGCTTTATGCCGCCGCGCGCAAATCGGAAGAATATGCCAAGGGCATGACGATGGGCGGCACGCTATTCGAGGAACTGGGTTTCTATTATGTCGGGCCGATTGACGGGCATAATCTCGATCATCTCATTCCGGTGCTCGAAAATGTCCGCGATGCCGCCGAAGGCCCGTGCCTGATCCATGTCGTCACGCAGAAGGGCAAGGGCTATGCCCCCGCCGAAGCCGCCGACGACAAATATCATGGCGTGCAGACGTTTGATGTCATCACCGGTGCACAGGCGAAAGCGCCGCCGGGGCCACCTTCCTACCAGAATGTGTTTGGCGAGACGCTTGCCGATCTGGCGGATGCGGATGACCGCATTGTCGCCATTACCGCCGCCATGCCCACGGGAACCGGTGTCGATAAATTCGCGGCGCGGCACCCGACACGCGCCTTCGATGTTGGCATTGCTGAACAACACGCGGTTACCTTTGCGGCAGGGTTGGCGGCGCAGGGAATGCGGCCCTTCTGCGCGATTTACTCAACCTTCCTCCAGCGCGCTTATGACCAGGTGGTGCATGATGTTGCGATCCAGAACCTTCCCGTGCGTTTCGCGCTCGATCGGGCCGGGCTGGTGGGCGCGGATGGCAGCACGCACGCGGGGTCGTTCGATATCACCTATCTTAGCACCCTTCCCAATTTCGTGGTGATGGCGCCCGCCGATGAAGCCGAATTGGTGTATATGGTCGCCACGATGGCGGCGCATGATACGGGGCCAATTGCGGTGCGCTACCCGCGTGGGAGCGGCACGGGGGTTGCGCTTCCGCAAGTGCCAACGCCCATCAAAATCGGCAAGGGGCGGATTGTCCGCCACGGCAAGAAGGTCGCGATCCTCTCGCTTGGCACGCGCCTCACCGAGGCACTTAAGGCCGCCGATAAACTTGATGCGATGGGCCTCTCAACCACCGTTGCCGATCT
This sequence comes from Alphaproteobacteria bacterium, assembly GCA_028869975.1. Classification (GTDB taxonomy): domain Bacteria; phylum Pseudomonadota; class Alphaproteobacteria; order Sphingomonadales; family Sphingomonadaceae; genus JAGWQR01. The sequence continues at coordinate 3,738 of JAGWQR010000129.1, forward strand.
GCGCTTTGCCAAGCCGCTCGATGAGGCGCTGATCCGCCAGCTGCTCACCAGCCATGAGGTCGCGGTGACGATCGAGGAGGGCAGTATAGGTGGCCTTGGCGCGCATATCCTCAGCTTCGCCTCGGACGAAGGATTGATCGATGCCGGGCTGAAGCTGCGCACGCTGCGCCTGCCTGATGCGTTTCAGGAGCATGACAAACCCGAGACGCAATATGCCGAGGCCGGGTTAGATGCGGATGCCCTGGTCGAGACGGTCCTGAAGGCGCTGCGGGTGAACAGTGTCGGCGTCCAGGAGGCAAGCGGCGGGGCGCGGGCATAAGGCCTTCGCACCGAGAGCACCTATGTTTATCGACTCACATTGCCACCTCAATTATGCGGGCCTTGTCGAGCAGCAGGCGGATATACTGGCGCGGGCGCGGGCAGCGGGTGTGTCTACCATGCTCAACATCTCCACGCGTGAATCCGAATGGGCGGATATTATCGGCGTCGCGGAACGCGAGCCGGATGTGTTTGCCAGCGTCGGCATTCATCCGCACGAGGCCGATGCGCACGCGCATGTTGATGCGGCAAAGCTGGTGGCGGCGGCGGCGCACCCGCGCGTAGTTGGCATTGGCGAGACCGGGCTTGATTATTATTACGACCATAGCGACCGGGCGCGCCAGCAGGCATCATTCCGTGTCCATATCAAGGCGGCGCGGGAAACCGGTCTGCCTATCATCGTTCATACCCGCGATGCGGAAGCGGATACGGCGGCGATTTTGCGTGATGAGATGGCGCGCGGACGTTTCACCGGCGTGATCCATTGTTTCACGGCAAGCGACGCATTAGCGGATATTGCGCTTGAACTGGGCTTATACATCTCGATTTCGGGGATTGTGACGTTCAAGAATGCGGCGGAATTGCGTACAACCGCCGCGCGCATCCCTGCTAACAAGCTGCTGATCGAGACCGATGCGCCGTTCCTCGCGCCGGTGCCGCACCGGGGCAAAACCGGAGAACCGGCGTTTGTCGCAGATACGGCACGCTTTCTTGCCAGTTTGCGGGGCGTGTCTGTGGAGCAACTCGCGGCGCAGACCAGCGTCAATTTCCATGCGCTGTTCAGCAAAACGGAGCGGCACTGACCGGGAAAGGGACTAACTCGCCAAATCCTTGAGCATCCGCTCGGCCTCAGCGAGCAGCGCGGGATCGACACGGCTCCCCTGCTCGACCAGCTTGCGCCCCTGCACATAATCACGGGCATTGTTGACGCAATCGAGCGCAATAACCTTGCCGCCTTTGAGGTAAAGCACCGAGAATTTCCGGCTGGCCGGATCACCACGCAACACGGTTTCGTCATGCCCCCCCGAAAGCCCCACGGTTTGCAACCGCAGATCATACTGGTTCGACCAGAACCAGGGTGTTGCCGTATATTCTGCCTCTTCGCCGCATATTGTCTTCGCCACGACTGTCGCCATATCATTGGCGTTCTGCACCGATTCAAGCCGGATTACCGCACCTTGGGCAAAGCTGTTCGTATGCGCTGCACAATCGCCAATCGCGAAGATGTCGGGCAGCGACGTGCGGCACTGCGCATCAACCAGCACGCCATTGCCCCCTTCCGCCCCAGCCTCAATCAGTGGCGCGACGCAGGGGATAATGCCGATGCCGACGATCACCATCTCGGCGGGTAGCAGCGTGCCATCCCCCAGCCGCACGCCCGTCACATGGCCTTGACCCTCCAACGCCGAAACCTGCTGGTTGACGCGCAGATCAACGCCATGCGCACGATGTTCTGCCTCGTAAAAGGCCGACAGCGCATCCCCCGCCACCCGCGCCAGCACACGCGGCAGCGCCTCCAGCAGCGTCACCGCCTTGCCGAGTTTGGTGAGCACAGCCGCCGCTTCCAACCCGATATAACCGCCGCCGATCACGACGACATGCTGCACAGCGGGCAGCGCGGCCATGATTGCATCCGCATCAGCGCGATCGCGCACGGCATGAACGCCCGCCAGATCCGCACCGGGCAACGGCAACTTGCGTGGATCGCCGCCCGTCGCCCAGATGAGCTGGCCGTAATTCACGTGCACCCCTTCTGCGCACATCACCTCATGCGCTACCGGATCAACCTCCGCTACCGTCTGCCCGAGCAGCAGGGTGATGTCTTTTTCCGCCCAATAGTCCGCCGGACGGATGTGAATACGCTCGAAGCTCTTTTCCTGCGCCAGATATTCTTTCGAGAGCGGCGGGCGCTCATAGGGGATGTCTCGTTCGCGCCCGATGATCGCGATTGATCCGGTAAAACCATGCTGGCGATGCGCAATCGCCGCCTGTGCGCCGCCATGGCCGCCACCAACAATCACCACATCAAAGTAACGCCTGTTGTTCATCGCCACCCTCGCCTGATCTTCATCTGCACGGTGACTGGCTTAGGCAAGACCGGGGAGGCAGTCAAACGCATGATCAGGATTGGCCGCATAGGAGAAGCTGGGTGAGTGCTCTATCCGATTTTGACGCCGCGCACCGCTTCCGGCACACATAGACCCGGCTTGAGGCGCGGATCATCAACCGGCGCGCCCGTGCTGATTTGCAGCGGCAGCGTGCCGGCCCAGATGTCGAGCGCATAATCGGGTTCATCATCCTTGGGCGGGCCGGTCCGCACTTTGGCCGAGGCTTCGATGATCGGCATCGAGAGGATGCTGGTCGCCTTGAGTTCCTTTTGCAGGATCGGGCGCAGCGTCTCCCAGCGGCCAGGCACCAGCCCCTCCATAAACGCCTTCAGTCGCGCCTCCTTGGCCTCCGGATCGGAAATGAGCGTTGCCCGCCCGAACAGCATCACCGAGCGGTAATTGGCCGAATGGTGGAAGGCCGAACGCGCGAGCACCAGCCCGTCGAGCAGGGTGACGGTCAGGCACACCTCTGCCCCGTCCGCCGTTTCGATCATCCGGCTGGCGGCGGAGCCGTGCCAGTAAACATGGTCACCCTCGCGCCAGTGCAGCGTCGGCGTCACAAATGGTGCGTCCTCAAAAATATAGCCGACATGCGCGATCGGCGATGCATCGAGGATCGCGTCAATCGTCGTGCGGTCATACGCGCCACGCTCGTGCACACGCTTCACGCGGGTACGGGGGGACGGGGCTGCGTTCTTCTGCGACATGGCGCTATACTCCTTCGGGATCGAGCATGAACGGCGGATCGGCGATGGTATCGCGCGCTTCTGTCAGCAGCCGCCCCCATTCGCGCGAGAGCATGTTGAAATAGGCGTCATCATCTCCCACCCGGACATGAAGCACGTCCTTGGCGCGGTCGCTGGGCACCACAATGAGATCAAGCGGGCGCCCCACAGAAAGGTTGGAGCGCATCGTTGAGTCAAACGAAATCAGCCCGACCTTGACCGCCTCGTCGAGCTGCGTGTCCCATGTGAGCGTGCGATCAAGTATGGGTTTTCCGTATTTGAGTTCGCCGATCTGCAGGAAGGGCGCATCGGGGTTGCACTCAATAAAATTGCCCTCATCATAGATCAGGTACAGCTTGAGCGGGCCATCGCCTATCCTTCCGCCGAGCAACATCGAGACACCCGCGTTGATGGTGGTTCCCGCCAGCACCATGCCGATGGAACGGCGTGCCGCAGATACCGCTTCCCCCACCAGTTGCGCCGCGCGGAACATGGTTGGCACGGTGTGCAGAGTCCGCAGTGGCGCATCCGGGGTGTCGCCGGGCAAACCTTCTTCGAGCGAGGATAGCATATTCTGGGTAACCGACAGGCTCCCCGCAGAGGCGACGACAATCAGCCGCTCTTCATTTTCCACCAGCATATGCAGCTTCTTGAACACCGAGATATTGTCGATTCCGGCATTGGTGCGGGTGTCAGCGATCAGAACCATGCCGTTCTCGGTCAGCATACCTACGCAATAGGTCATCACGCCCTCCATTTAACACTCCTTGAATCGGGAGTCTGTTTAGGGGGTGGAAAGCGCCAGCGTAAAGCCCCCAATCTATTTGGCTCAAAAAAAGCGGAACTGTGTGCTGATCGCCTGATCGAGTGCTGCATTCTGTTCAATAAAATCTTCAAGATATTCGTGCAGACCTTCGCCGATGATGGCATCCACTTTCAGCCGCCTGAGTACGGCAAGCCGGGTCATCGCCAGCGAATCGGCCGCGCTGAAATTATGGGTAACCTCAGCAATATGCTGGAGCTGTTCGAGCGCTTCCTGCGCGCCCGCAATCAGCGAGCGCGGCAATTCCGGACGCAGCACCAGAAATTCGATGACATTGCGCGCATTCAGCCCGCCGCTGTAAAGGAAACGATAGGCATTGACCGCAGACACGGTTTGCAGAATCGTGGTCCATTGATCCCGGTCGAGCACGCCGCCGACGACTTCCTCCTCGGGCAGCAGAATATGATATTTGACATCAAGCAGGCGCGCCGTGTTGTCCACCCGTTCGATGGCGCCGCCCAGCCGCATGAACATTGATGAGGGGTGCTTGAGCATCCGCTCGATGGCGCCTGTCAGGCTCAGCGCACTCGAATGCACACCCTCCAGCAGCGCGAGCAGCCCTGCGCCATCCTTGGGCACGCCACCGGTACTCACCCGCAGCCAGGCATTGTTGATCGCAGACCAGCTCTCACGCGAAAGCGCCATGCGTACTGCGCGGGCATTGGTGCGCGCGGCCTCAAGACAACGCCAGATCGAACCGGGATGATCCGGGGAGCACAGCAGAAACGGGGCGACGTGGCGCTGCTCGACATGTTTGCCTAGCGCGGCAAATGCTTCGCCCGCATCGATCACATTGAGCGCACTCGCCCACGCCGCCGACCCGGCCGGGCGGGTGGATAGCGCGTCAAGCCGCACCGTGGCCTCGATCAGCCGCGCGGAAAAGTCCGCCCGTTCGGCGTAACGGCCCAGCCAGTAGAGCGACGCAGCGGTGCGCGACAGCATCATGCGATGCCTTCATCGCGCATGAGGACGAATGTGTCCTTGGTGCCGCCGCCCTGGCTCGAATTGACGACGAGCGAGCCCTGCTTGAGCGCCACGCGGGTCAAGCCACCCGGCACCATCGCCACACCATCCGGGCTGGATAGGACAAAGGGCCTGAAATCGACATGGCGCGGGGCAATTCCGGCATCGGTCAGCGTTGGCACGGCGGAAAGCGCGAGCGTGGGCTGCGCAATATATTTTTCGGGCTGGGCGCGGATGGCGGCGCGGAATTGCGCGCACTCCGCCTTGGTCGCCAATGGCCCGATCAACATGCCATACCCGCCGGAACCATCGACCAGCTTGACCACCAGGTCTTCGATATGATCGAGCACATATTGGCAGGCATCAGGTTCGCGGCAGCGCCAGGTCTGCACAATCGGCAGCAAGGCTTCACTTCCGCTGTAGAAGCTTACGATCTCGGGCATATAGCTGTATATGGCCTTGTCATCTGCAATGCCAGTTCCTGGCGCATTGACCAGCGTGACATTGCCGGCGCGGAAGGCGCGCATCAGCCCCGGCACACCCAGCATCGAATCAGGGCGGAACACTTCCGGATCAAGATAATCATCATCGATCCGCCGGTAAATGACATCAACCTGCACCAGCCCGGTGATGCTGCGCATCCACACCTTGTCATCCTCGACAAGCAGATCAGCGGCCTCGACCAGCTCGATGCCGATGCTGTCGGCCAGAAAGCTGTGCTCATAATAAGCGGAATTATACTGCCCCGGTGTCAGGATGACGCACACCGGATTGTCACGCGCGGCGGGTGGCGCGCTGATGCGCATCATGGCATGGAGCAGATCAGGATAACCATCCACCGTCGCAACGCGCATCTGTCGGAACAATTCGGGGCACAGCCGGATCATCGCCTCGCGATTTTCGAGCATGTAGGAGACGCCCGAAGGCGTGCGGACATTATCTTCCAGCACCGAAAAACCATCCGCACCCGTGCGCACCATATCGATTCCGGCGATATGCGCCCAGATGTCGTGCGGCGGGCGCATCCCGACCAGTTCGCTGCGGTATTGCGGATTGGAAAACACCAGATCGTGCGGGATAATCCCCGCTTTGATGATGCGTTGTTCGCCATAAATATCATTCAGGAAGGCATTGATCGCGCGCACCCGCTGATCGAGTCCCTGCTCCAGCCGCGCCCATTCGGCGGCGGAAAACAGGCGCGGGATGATGTCGAACGGTATGATCCGCTCGCGTGCATCCTCATCACCATAGACGGCAAAGGTGATGCCGAGTTGCCTGAACGCCTGCTCTGCGGCATTCTGGCGCATTCGCAGCGTTTCGATCGGGGCCGTGTTCAGCCAGTCAACGAGCGCCGCACATTCGGCGCGCGGGATGGACCTTTCTACATCATCGAAAAATTCGATAAAGACAGGATCACGCATTCAGGGATGCTGCGCCAAATTGTTGCAATGCACAAGCAGATTTTTTGAATCTTGATTCGCTGTACGGCGCGCGTCTGCATTGAAGCCGCCGAAGGGTGGGGCAGAAAAAACTCAACTCATCACCCACCCCCGCACCGCTAGCGGCCAGGGCCGTAGACCAGCAGCCTGACCGAGCGCGGCAGGGCGCGCGGATAGCCATGGGGATTGTCCTTTGTCGGCCTCCCTGCTGCGGCGAACTGCGCCGTCATGATGAACACATGATGTGTTGATGTGTCCAGCGCCAATGTACGGCCATTAGGGCCGGTATGAATTGTATCGAGAACACTGATCGTCCTGCCATCCACTTCGCGGGCAATGGTCAGCTTCCCGTCCCCGCTGGCAACGAACAGAAAGCCTTTTGCCGGATCAAAGGCCATCGCATCGGTGCCGTCACCGCTCGAAATGCGCGCGATGATCCGCCCGTTGTGCGCATCCACCATCACCACGGATTTGTTATCGCATGAAGCAAAAAGCAGGTGATGAAACTTGTCGAGGGCCATGGCGGAAGGCTCGGGACAATTTTCGATCGGCCAAAGCGCCACCAGCTTGTGTGCTGCGGCGTCGATCCGTCCAATCTCACTGTGATCGGCGATATTAACAAAAACATCGCCCGCACCGTCGGCCACCGCTGCTTCCGGCCTGCCAGGCAGCGCGAGGACACCGCGATTCGCGCCCGTCATCGCATCGACAAAGCTGACGTCGTGGATCGCTTCGGTCTTTCCGTTGAACGACAGGATCGTTCGGGTATGCGGCTCATTAACCACCGCATCTGCGCCCGGATCAACCTTCGTTGACCAAAGGCGGCTCCGGGTGCGGCTGTCAAATGCCGTGACCGAGGAAGGCTGTTCAACCGAGATATAACCCCGCCCAAGGTCAGGCGCGATGGCGACACCATGCACCATCCCGACACCGTGAATGTGCATGGTGCGTGGGATCAGCCCGGCCAGACGCATTTTGACCGTATCAAACACCAATACGCCGGCATTGTCGGTGATAAACAGGCGGTGGTTCGAGGGATCAATCGACAGATAGTCCCACCCAGTGACCTGCGGCAAGGGGATGGACTGGATGCGCCGGTATCCAGAGGCCTGCCGCGCATAAGCCGAGGGCACTGCCGCCAGCGCCGCGACACCAAGGATTGTGATCGCATGAACCCCAAAGTTGCGAAGCCGACCAAACATCACCATTTGGCACCGATTTGAATCCCGTAGGTACGCGGTGCCTGGAAGCCGACATTATACGTTCCCGGATTGCTCAACGGCGGCGCGAAACTCTCGCTTTCATCAACAATAACCAGCGAATTCTCAATATTGCGGACGAAAGCGCCAATGCTCCAGCGTCCATCCTGTGTCTGATAGGTGAGGTGCGCGTCGGTGCGCGTATAGGCTTTCTGGTAGCTGTCGGGGACATTGTAGAAATCAAAATACTGACCGGACTGATATTTTGTCTGAACCCGGGCCGTGACCGATCCGCTCTTCAGCTTGAACACATGTTCATAGGCTGCCGTCAGCGATACGTCCGGTGCCTGGGTCAGCCGGTTGCCACCAATATCATAGGTCTGCCCCACCGCGTTGGTAAACAGTTGATGGCCGAAACGCGCATGGAGCCAGTTCAGGTTGAGATCAAATTCGCCCAGCGGTTCGATCTGTTCGGCAAAAGAAACCTCGGCTCCATAAATATTGGTTTGCGCCGCATTCACGGTGATCACTCCACCCTGGTTCGATTGCAACAATTGTTCCCCGTTGTATCGCATGTAAAAGATGTCGGCATCGAGTTTGAGATGACCGCGCATCAGCCGGTTTTTGGTGCCGGCTTCAAACGAAGTCACATATTCCGGAGCATAGGGCTGAATCGTGCTGGGCCCTGTGACTGGAACAACGAGATTGAAGAATCCTGCACGATACCCTGTATCCGCCTTGATATAAGCCATGGAATGGGTGTTGAACTGGAACTCATCGCCAACATGCCATGTCCATTTGGAATAACTGTCAGACTGGCGCGCGGGATAGATGCCATCGCCCGGCGAGGCGAGGTCGGTCTGTGCGATTGTATCAGCGGTGTAGCGTATCCCCGCGCTGAATGAATTGCGCCCGGAATGCCAGTCCGCCTGCCCATAGCCCGCCACCGAACGCTGCATGTTATAATAGGGAAACTGGACAATATCGGGCGCCTGCGGGGTTGTGATATCCCGGTAATGCGTTGTGTTGAGATTGGTTGAATAGAAATAGAATGCGCCGGCCTGCCAGGTGATCGGCTGGTTGGGTGCCGATGTCAGCCGGAATTCATGGTTTTGCGTATCAGGATAGGCATTCGAGAGCAGCTCGATTGTGTTTGGTATGCCATACACGACAGAATCCAGCCCAGTGGTCGGCGTCGAATGCATATAATCGACATGATCGTAGCCGCCCAGATATGTTGCCGTAATCCCGAATGGCAGGCGATCATAGGATAGTTTCATCTGGTAGAGATGTTCGGTCAGGTTGATCTGCGAAGCAAAGGCAACATTATAAATGGTTGCCATGGTGCGCGTAAGCGGAATGGCCTGATGGGTCGGCAGGGGGGCGGCGGGTGAAGAATTGGGATCAGCCGGCAGATTCATGATATTGTCCGCCGTACCCGCGCCGCCGACATGCGTAATCTGGTACGTCAGCAAAAGCTTGAGTCCATCCACCGGTTCGGCCGCCACCTTGATGCGGCCCGAGACGGCATCCTCATCATCGGCAACGCCGCCACCCGCAATCTGGCGATAGCCATCATGCTTGGCCGAAAAAAACGCGGCTCGGATTTGCAATCGGTCTGTCACCGGAATGTTCAGCGCGGCCTGCATTTCGACCTGATTATAATTGCCGAGCGTAAGCGTGGCCTCGCCACCAAGGGTTTTCCCCGGATCATTGGTGACGACGTTGACGAGACCACCACTGGTGTTGCGACCGAATAATGTGCCCTGCGGCCCGCGCAGAACCTCTACGCGATTGATGTCGTAGAGCGAATTGTTGAACGTGAAATTATTGACGGTGTAAAATCCGTCAGTCGCAATGGGCACCGCCGGGCCGACGCCAGAATTGCCAGAAATCCCGCGCAATGTTACAAAACCTGCGCCGTTACCCGCATCAAAATTCAGCGAGGGATCCTGTTCGGCCAGAATCTGGAAATCCGCCACGCCGTTGCGGGCCAGGGCTTTACCGGTAAGCGTTTCCATGGAAATCGGCGTTTTGCTCTCCAGCGATTCAACCCGCTGCGCCGTCACCACAATATCCTGAGTACCCGATTCTGCGCTCGTCTGCTGCGCCTGTGCTGCAACAGGCATCACACCGACCAGCGCTACAGCCATCGCTGTTGTGGAAAACATAAGCATATGCAGTTTGCAGGGCATCAATATCCTCCATATTTTAATTGTAATTTCTATTCTAATTATCGTGCTAACCGATCATATCATTCAATGCAATGGTTTTGAGTATGAAATTTTCGAAACGGAGAGTTGCGAGCCTCTACGAGCGCATGTTCGGACGCTACCGCGAATGCAGTGACGCAGGCTAAATCGCTAGGCGATGCTCTGTGCCTTCAACACATGTTTCTGCACCTTGCCCGATGCGGTGCGCGGAATTGAATCGGTCATCACCACCGTTTTTGGCACCTTGAATTTGGCGAGGCGTGCGGCGCAATGGGCGAGAATCTGTGCCTCGTCCACCACTTTCCCCGCGACCGGAATGACATAGGCGCAGCCGACCTCCCCCCAGCGCGTATCGGGCACGCCGATAATCGCGCATTCAGCCACTTCGGTCAGTTCAGCAATCACGGCCTCAACCTCCGCCGGATAGACATTTTCGCCTCCCGAGATATACATGTCCTTCTTGCGATCGACGATGTAGAAAAA
>JAGWQR010000130.1 GCA_028869975.1 Alphaproteobacteria bacterium
CAGGCCTGCCGCCTGTCTGGCAAAATCGGCTGGCAGCGCCATTTGTATCAGCTTGACGCCGGTCAGCCGCTCAATATCGCGCAGATAAGCTTTCTCATCGGGTGCGACAAAGCTGATCGCGATTCCGTCAGCGCCTGCGCGTGCGGTACGGCCAATGCGATGAACATATTGTTCGGGAACATTCGGCATCTCGAAATTGAGCACATGGCTGACGCCGGGAATATCAATCCCGCGCGCGGCAATGTCGGTCGCAACCAGAATGGGAAGTTCGCCGGTGCGGAACGCCTTGATCGCCGCCGTGCGTTGTGGCTGGGACTTGTTGCCATGGATCGCCGCGCAGCCGATCCCCGCAGTGTCAAGATGACGCACCACCCGGTCTGCCCCATGTTTGGTGCGGGTGAAAACCAGCGCGCGTTCGATCGTACCGTCGGCCAGCCCCTCGCGCAGCCGCAGCGTCAGCAGCGCCTGCTTTTCTTGCTGGTTGAGGAAGATTGCATATTGCTCAACCCGCTCGGCAGTTGTTGATTGCGGGGTGACTTCCACGCGCACCGGATCATGGATGAACTGCTTGCCCAGCTCGGCAATCGCCTTGGGCATGGTTGCCGAAAAAAACAGGCTCTGGCGCTTGGGGGGGAGCAGCGCGGCGATGCGCCTGAGCGGCACGATAAATCCCAGATCCATCATCTGGTCGGCCTCATCGAGCACAAATATCTCGACATCGCGCAGTGTGAGCGCGCGCTGATCGACCAGATCGAGCAGCCGCCCCGGCGTCGCCACCAGAATGTCACACCCCGGCACGAGCGCGCGCGCATTTTTGCCCACCGGCACGCCGCCAAATATGCATTGCACCGAAAGCTGAAGATATTTGGCATAGCCCCGGATATTTTCGGCAATCTGCGCAGCCAGCTCGCGGGTGGGTGACAAAACAAGCATTCGGCAGGCTGCTGATTTACGCGGCCTGGGTTCGGCAATAAGTCGGTGCAGTGCGGGCAGACTGAACGCGGCGGTTTTGCCGGTGCCGGTTTGCGCGATACCGAGCAGATCGCGCCCTTCGAGCAACGCGGGGATCGCCTGGCGCTGGATCGGGGTTGGCTCGCCATAACCTTTGGCGCCGAGCGCACGCAATATCGGTTCGGCAAGGCCAAGGTCGGAAAAATAGGACATTGATGACTTTCAATTCATGCAGCACTGGCCTGGCAAACCATATCTCGCAATGGGATACGCCTCAGGCTGGTTTCCGGGATGAGCGTTATGCACTTTATCAGCTTACTGCAAGAGCTTGAGTTCTTCTTGAAGAAATGTGCGGAACCATGTGCTATGGTATATGGCCGGAAATTATCCTAGAAATTTGTAAAGCGGGGTAAACAGCGAGTCGATGGGGCAGCGGGAAAATTATGATGAGCGGGCACAGGCAGATTCATGGCGGGAATGAACACACAGAAAGGATCAACAAGCTGACCCCGCGCGAAAAACAGGCGCTGGAATTGGCTTCAGCCCCGCTCGGTTCGAAGGAAATTGCCGAGCAACTGGGCATATCGAAACTGACGGTTGATCGCTATATCGCGGATGCTGTAACCAAGCTCGGCGCCCAGGACC
>JAGWQR010000131.1 GCA_028869975.1 Alphaproteobacteria bacterium
AGCGGCCTTTGACGCAGCTATGCCCGCGATTGGCCTTGCCGTCCTTCCAGGGCACCATGCGCACCAGTTGTTCGCCACGCATCTCGGCGCGAAAGGTGCAGCCCACGCCGCAATAGGCGCAGGTGGTAACGACGACGCGCTCCGGGGTGCCGATCTCGACCAGTTTCTTTTCGGTGAGCGTTGCGGTCGGGCAGGCCTGCACACACGCCCCGCACGAGACGCATTCTGAGCCGAGAAAATTATCCGATTTCAGCCCCGGCGACACTTTCGAATCCCAGCCACGCCCCTCGATGGTCAATGCCAGCGTCCCCTGCACCTCATCGCACGCGCGCACACAACGCGAGCAGACAATGCACTTGCTCGGATCAAAATCAAAATAGGGGTTAGACTGGTCTTTGGCTTGACCCAGATGTGTCTCCGTCACCGGATAGCGCATCTCGCGCAGGCCCACCGCGCCCGCCTGATCCTGAAGCTCGCAATCGCCATTGGCAGCGCAAGTGAGGCAATCAAGCGGGTGATCGGAGATATACAGCTCCATCACGCCCTTGCGCAGCCGCTGCAACTGCGGCGTTTGCGTGTGAACGATCATGCCCGGCTCGACCGGGGTGGTGCAGCTTGCTGGGGTGCCCCTGCGTCCCTCAATCTCGACCAGACACAGGCGGCAAGAGCCGAACGCGGCGACCGAGTCGGTCGCGCATAATTTGGGGATAGATGTGCCGATTTCGGCAGCGGCGCGCATGATCGAGGTGCCTGCTGGTGCAGTAACGGGCCGCCCGTCGATGATAAGTGAAATCAGTTCATGCGCAGTCGATTCCGGGGTGCCAAAATCCGCCTGTGGACTGTATATCAACGATTCATAGCCCATGATTAGGCTCCTTTGCACAGACAGATATATTAGCTGAAGCTGCCAGAACAGCGTCAAGATCACTCTGTGTGTTGATATTAGCAGGTTCAGCAGGCAAGCGCACGCCATATGCACCTAGACGTGCAATAAAGGTGCGCATCGAATGCTTCTCGTTGCTTTCAAGCAAGGTTTCGAGCACAGGTGCCGTCGCCGTGGGCCATAGGCCGATTACCGGCTGGCTTTCGACAAAGCGCGGTGCCGGGGACAGTCGCATGGGGAGATCATCAGGCAGGCCCGCAACATCCACCCCAAGCGAGAGCACCACATCGTATCCCGAAGTGGCACCATAGCGGAGCGCAGCCGCAATGCCGCCCAGCGGCCCCATGAAAGCATGTGGCCAATCGGGCAATGTGCATGCGGGGCCTGTATTACGGCCTGTAATCACCACAGCATCACACCAGCCCAACAGTTGCTCGACCGCGCGCTGGAGCAGGGTCTTTGATCCAAGCATTGCCAGCGCTTTGTCTCGTCCGAAACGGCGCGATTGCCCCCCTGCCAGAACGCAACCGAGTATCATCCGCCAAAATCCTCGGGCCAATGTTCCAGTGCAGAAAGTACAGGATAAGGCGTGAACCCCCCCAGTGCACACAGCGATGAGCTTTTCATGGTGTTGCAGAGGTCCCTGAGCAGGATGATGTCAGCTTCAATCCCCGCAGCCTGTGCCATCAGTTTGCGGTGCCGGATATGATCGATCAGTTCCCGACCGCGCTGTGCACCGATGCGGCAGGGTGTGCATTTGCCACAACTCTCGGCCGCGCAAAATTCCATGGCGAAGCGCGCCTGGGCAGCCATATCTGCACGATCATCAAACACCACAATTCCACCATGGCCGATCAACGCGTCTGCCTTCGCATAGGATTCATAGTCGAAGGGAATATCGAACTGCTCGGGGTGAAGATACGCCCCGAGCGGACCCCCGACCTGCACGGCTTTCACTGGCCGCCCTGAAGCTGTGCCGCCTCCGATTTCATGAATCAGTGTGTTCAGCGTGATACCGAAGCTGGTTTCAAACAGACCGCCATGCAGGATGTTCCCTGCAAGCTGGATGGGCATTGTGCCGCGCGAGCGTTCGGTTCCCAGCTCTGCATAACTGCGCGCTCCATCTTCTGCTAGAATATGGGGAATGGCCGCCAGCGACAGCACGTTGTTGACAGCGGTCGGGCAGCCAAAAAGTCCCGCAAGCGCCGGCAAGGGGGGTTTTGCGCGCACCACGCCGCGCTGCCCTTCAAGCGAATTGAGCAAAGATGTCTCTTCTCCGCAAACATAAGCCCCCGCTCCAACACGCACCTCCATGTGCAATGGCGCGATGATCTTATGAGCGATGATGATGGCCTGCTGCATCTTGGCAATGGCATGGGGATATTCGCTTCGGATATAGATATAGGCTGTACCTGCGCCGACAGCATGGGCGGCAATGGCCATGCCCTCGACAAGCTGAAAAGGATCGCCCTCCATCAGCATCCTGTCGGCAAAGGTGCCGCTGTCGCCTTCGTCGGCGTTGCACACCACATATTTGCGTGATCCGGATGCTTCCTGCACCGTCCTCCACTTGAGTCCGGTGGGAAAGCCCGCACCGCCGCGCCCGCGCAACCCGCTCTGCATGACCAGATCGATGACCGCAGGTGCATTCAAGCTGCGTGCCCGGTTGAGGGACTGCCAGCCGCCCGTGGCCGCATAATCGATAAGGGAAAGTGGTCGGGTCTTGCCGGCACGGGCAAAGGTCAGGCGCTGCTGTGCCTGAATAAAGGAATGATCCTCGATCTTGCCAATTGCAAGTTTGCTGCGCCCTGCAAGTATGTCATTCACGTCAGCGGGGGCGACCGGTCCATAGCCCATGCCTTCAATCTCGACGAGCGGTTCCAGCCAGTGCATCCCCCAGCTTGACACGCGTTCAACACTGCACCCCGCAGTTTCAAAAGTATGTGCAACTGCATCGGCGCCACAGGCGAGCGCAAGCGCGTCATCGGCGATACGCACACGGCTCACAGGGTGCTCACCAGATTGCGGATATTCACTGCATCGAGTCGCGCATAGAGCGTGTCGCCAACCCGCGCTGCCGGGCCTACGCTACAAAGTCCCAGACAATAGACTGTTTCCAGCCGAACCCGATCAGCACATGCCGCCAGCGCTGCCGCCGCAACGGCCTCCACTCCGCGTGCCTGGCAGGCCTCAGCCCGGCATAGAGCGATAGCCGGACGTGAATCCTTAGTTTCCATGAAATCATGATAGAAACTCACGACACCATAAACCTCTGCCTGCGAGAGGTTCAATGCTGCTGCAATCCGGATCTGGCTTTCTGGCGTGATGCAGCCGAACCGGGCCTGAACAGCATGAAGCAGGGGCAGCAGAGGGCCTTCGCGCCCCAGATATGCGGTAATAATCTCATCCAGATCGTCTGGCGCCGTCATTTTTAATTGTGCCTTATCTGCATAACTCCGTCCCGAATAAGCACTTGCATGGCGCATGTGTCAACGCGCTTGGGTGAATATGATATAAGCGTCAGGCTGGAAATGCCCAACCGCACGCTGTATCACTTTGATAGTGGATATTATGCGTGGCATGTTGAGCGGACTTACAGATGCGCTCAACTCTGTTCAGCCAATTTAGCCGTTTCAGTTCAAGCGCCCTGTGCATCAAGGAAGCGTTCGGCATCGAGCGCGGCCTGGCAGCCCGAGGCGGCGCTGGTCACCGCCTGACGATAGATATGATCCTGCACATCTCCGGCCGCAAATACGCCATTGACGCTGGTTTGCGTTGCCATGCCCTCGCGTCCGCCCTGCGTAACGATATAGCCATTTTCCATTGCGAGCTGGCCGGCGAAAATGTCGGTATTGGGCTTGTGGCCGATGGCGATGAACACACCGGAAACGTCGATCCGCTTTTCTGGCGCACCCATAGTGCTGACGATGCGCACCGCTGTTGCGCCATGGTCATCGCCGAGTACTTCTTCAAGCGTTGAATTCCACAGGATATTGACCTTGCCTTCCTTTTCGCGCGCGAAGAGCCGATCCTGGAGGATCTTTTCGGCGCGGAAGCTGTCACGCCGGTGGATGATCGTTACATGGCTGGCGATATTGGCGAGATAAAGCGCTTCCTCGACCGCCGTATTGCCGCCGCCGACCACCACCACCGGCTTGTTTTTGTGGAAGAAACCGTCGCAGGTCGCGCAGGCAGAGACGCCATGGCCGGCAAATTTCTCTTCCGAGGGCAGGCCAAGATATTGCGCCGAGGCACCGGTGGCGATGATGAGTGCGTCGCAGGTATAGGTGCCTTCGTCGCCAGTGAGGGTAAAGGGGCGTTTCCCAAGATCAGCCGCGTTGATATGGTCAAAGATGATTTCGGTTTCGAACCGTTCGGCATGGCGCTGAAATCGCTCCATCAGCTCCGGCCCCTGCACGCCCAGATCATCGGCGGGCCAGTTCTCGACGTCAGTTGTTGTGGTGAGCTGGCCACCCAGCGCAATACCTGTGATCACGACCGGCTTCAGATTGGCGCGCGCGGCATATATCGCCGCCGTAAACCCCGCCGGGCCGGAACCGAGAATGATGAGGCTGTGGTGCTTCGAATCCATTTGTGTCTCCATGTTCGCGCCCGTTTAGGCGTGCGAGTGCAGGAGACGCAAGGGTGTTGCGGGCCCCAAGGCCGTGCTGATTTTGGGCCTTAAGGGCATAGATCATTTTTATTTGTCATCAAACAGACACACAAACGTCATCAAACTGACATTGTGAATCCCTAGGAGCCGTCCCCAGTCAATCAGGGAGCAGCAGATCATG
>JAGWQR010000132.1 GCA_028869975.1 Alphaproteobacteria bacterium
CTACAACAGCTCCGATCAGGCGGGCGCGGCAGGCGCGGCCACGCCTTACAGCGTGATGCTGGCGGGCAATGTTGCGGCCAATCCGGCGCTCATCAGCGGCACGGCAGCGCTCGCCTGTTCGGGCGGCGATGCAAGCTGCACCAATGTCGGCAGCTATAATGTTGCGATCGGCGGGCTCTATTCGGGTCAACTCGGCTATGACCTGATTTCGGGCACGGGCACAAGCGCGGCCCTCACCATCACCCCGGCAACGCTGACAATCACCTACACCGCGACCCCGGCGTCGAACGTGGGCGCTTACGCGATCACGCAAGGCACGCTTATGGCGACACCTAATTATGGGGTAAGCTATGTCGGGGCACAGTTGCAAGTGAAGGCGGCGGGCCAGACGCTCAACGACTTTTTAACACCGTCAAGCGGCACATCAGGCAGCAATAAACCCGGAGAAGGTTCGCAGCCGACAGTGAACGGAATGACAAGCTGCACTCCAGATGCACTTTCAAACGATTTGCGCAACCAGGGTGCTGCGCAGATCGGCATGGGTTGCGCCACTCAATAACGAGCGATGACTCACAGGGAATGCGCGCGTGGTGTCGTTGCAATATGCTCAAGATGGAGCTTGGTGGGAGGCTTGGCGCAGACTAGCGCAGCTCGATATGCTGATTGGGTGTTGCAGAAAATGGGCCGCTAGTTGAAACGAGCGTTGCCCCAGCTTGCCACGATTGGACTATCGGCAGGCTTTGCTGCCTGTACGATAAGCTCGACGACGCGAACTTCGGCGGTATCGGCAGCGATCTCTTTGGCCGGATCGCCAAAGCTTAGCCATTGTGACGCAGCCAAAAGCCGACCGTCGCCATAGATTTCGAAGCGAACCGCTGAATTTCTGCTTCGGGTGGAATCGTCAACGCCAACCCTGGCCGTGAAGTGCCGAAACTTGCCATCAGCCTTCACCTCAAGCCGCGAATTGGCAAGTACCCCCAGCCCATAGCGAAAACCTTCACCAGCAACCGACAATCCCTGGTCGTAGGGCGTTGCATCGGCGCGTGGCCCGCCCCAGCCGGCATAGGCCGGGCGGTGTCCGCCGCTGCTGGTATCGCCGACATAGGGATCAACCATACGATAGATGATCGGATCCGGCTCGGGCACGCGAATGCCGTCGGCCGCGACATGGATGCGGCCAGTCATCTCGGAAAGATAGCTGCCCTGCGCCAGCAGAGGCGCGCCGGTTGCCCGAAGCATCAGCGCCTCATGCGCGCCAAGGTGGAAAGCCTTTCTGCCACTGAATGTGCCGATGTCGCGCCGCTGCCACAGATCGCGCAAGGCAATAGGGCCGGCCAATTTCAGATGCGCCGCAGTCAGGGTAATGTCGGTCGGTTCGGCCAGTCGGTTGAACAACACCACAGCCTTGGCACCACGCTGGCCCAGCGCCTTGACAATGATTTCCCTTTCGCTGTCTGCATAGGCGATCACGCCCTGGTTGCCGGCTGGATCCTGATCCACAGCGATCACTTCGGGCGCGCCCAGCACGTCGAGGATTGCGTGCGGGGCGCGGGTCAGATCGGTGCCAATGATCAGCGGCGCGGCGGCGATGGCCCACAAGCTCATCTGCGCGCGAGCTTCGATCAGATGCGCCGCGTCGAACAGCCCGTTGCCTACTTCGAGCATATCGGGATCGTTCCAGTGGCCGGGGCCGGCATAGAGCTCGCGCGTCGCCACGCTGTCAAAATTATGGAGCAGTCGGCCCCAGCTCGGATCAATGTCGTTACTGGTGCGCCAGGTGGTGCCAACATCCTGACCCCATGCGCGGACATTGGCCGAGCCCCAGTTGCACAGCGACAGCACGAAATCCCCCCGGGGGCGCTCGCGGCGCAAAGCGTCGCGTACTTCACTGTAGAGTTGGCGCACCTTGGCAACATCGGTCTGGCCAAGGTTGGTTTCGTGAATCAGCGGCTTGAATTGCCGGTAGGTGCCGTTTGCAACCCCTGTGCGATCGGCCCCATAATGGGCTATGCCGCAGCTATCGACCTTGATGTAATCAAAATTCCAGGCCCCGAAATAGAGCCTGATGTCTTGGCGAACATGACCATACAGTCCTACCTCGCGCTCGGGCTGGGTCCCTTCGGGAAGGTTGGGATTGTCAGGCGCCCAAGCCTGTGAGCAGGCATTGCGGCCAATGTCGGTGTAGATTCCGGCCTTGAAGCCCATGGCATGCAGCCGATTGGTGAACGGCCGCAAAGAGGTCGCTTCGGTGCCGCCAACGTTTGCGCTGGGAAACAAATTGGCGCGCACCTGCATCCGTTCGTCCGCCTGGCGGCGATAGTGCCACCAGCCATCGTCGATGTTGATGTAACGATAGCCCAGCGCCGCCAGCCCGCTATCCTGAATGGCCTGGGCCGAACCCAGAACTTTGTCCTCTGTGATTGCTACGCCGAAGGCGTTCCAGCTGTTCCAGCCCATTGGCGGGGTTGGTGCCGAACCAACCTCAGCCTGCGTCCATCGCCCCGACGGCTGCACGGTGCCATCCGCGCCCTCCGCCCATGCGGGGGGTGTCAGGAACAGCGCCACGAACGCCGTGATTGGCCAGAATGCTTTGCGTCTTATGGTCATAGCCATGTTTTACCTCACGAATACATCATCAGGCATCAAATGCCCGTTGGACCCAAGATTCGCAACCGGATGGTGACAGTTGCCAACAATGCAGACATTCCCACGCCTGGATCAGGGCACGTGACGGTGCGCGCTGGGCGAAGCTCATCGCCGCTCCACTGAACCGCACGCGCCTTCTCAAATATGAATGTTGCTTCAGGGCTGCCGAAAGGTTCTGGCTTCATTACAAATTTCAGCCATTTGGACAAATTATGCACGAAGCTATTGACAGGGGGGCATGTGCGTAACATCATCCGTTGCCGTGCTTGGATAAGGCATGATGCTGGGGTGGCGAAATGGCGCATAAAGCAGCTAATTCTGTCGGAACCGTAATGAGATCGGTTTTCTTGATGTTGAGTGTAATATCGCTTGTCGGCTGCATGTATGGCGCCCCGCGACGGTATCGCGCCCCGATACGAACGCCTGGATTATATGGCTCAGTCGAGGGATGGGGTGGAGGATACACATCTGACAAGGACATAAACGGTGAGGTTGGGCACCCCCTCTCAATAAGCGGACCGACGGCTATGTGTGTGAATGTAAAAGGTGGGGGAGCCGGCAGCTGGTCAGCAAATACGAGCCTGGTGTCTGGGTCTTTACCGCCAGGAACCACATTGCAGAGCAATGGCGACATTAACGGAATTCCCACAGAGCGTGGACATTATATCATTAAAATGAGTATGAACAATTTGATGTGTAATGGTCTTTACTATAATAACTATTCCTTTACTCAGGAACTCAGAATACATATATCGGGCAGTGGAGTTGTCGTACAATAACGTAAATGTTATTTTAAGTAATTCATCTTAGAAGGTTAGGCTTCTGGTGCGCCTGTGGCCGATAGGCAACCCCATTTTCTGTAATAATAGCCCTTAGCTCGGTTTCGCTTAAATAACGCCGTTGAGTGGTGCCGAGATGGGAATCCATCATCTCATACCAGGCGGCGCCCGCATGTTCAAACGTTCTACTCAATACAACTTCATGCCGCCCAACATTCACCATTATCGGTGTGCCATCGCGTAAAGTTGTCGAAAAGTCGGCGGGTTGGACTATGTTCGCATGACCCAGAATTTCAGCCATCATTATCATTTCGCCGCCATTCAGTCCTGATTTTTCAATCACATTTTCCGGATTGGCCCGCTCTTCCGCACTGTGCCAGTCAGCCTGCCGGATTATCTCGTTCGCGCGAGCAGCAACAACGCCATAGGGAGTGC
This sequence comes from Alphaproteobacteria bacterium, assembly GCA_028869975.1. Classification (GTDB taxonomy): domain Bacteria; phylum Pseudomonadota; class Alphaproteobacteria; order Sphingomonadales; family Sphingomonadaceae; genus JAGWQR01. The sequence continues at coordinate 3,861 of JAGWQR010000132.1, forward strand.
CACTGGCATTCGCCAAGGCAAAAACGGCACAATCATCGAATTTTGTCTGCTGGCCAGCGCCAGCTTGAAACAGGCTTGGACCGCTACCCAGACTTGCCTCGCGCCGCAAGTCTGCATCGTCACCGCGAAGACGAATGGCTTCCCAAGCATGATAGGATTCAACGGGATCCCATTTATGAGCACTATCTAAGTCGAGCTGATGAAGCTCATCGTTCAGATGGGTTTGCTTCTTGAAGCTCCAGTGAAGTCTGTTCGCCATTACGGTCAAACCACTGATTAATTCTTCTACACTCGGGTCAATATTGTCTTGCACACTCTGAAGTTTGTTAAAGTCGTTCAAGGCAGTTTGATACGCCTGAATGCGCGCCTCAATCTGGTTTTTCTCATTTTCACAAGTCTGAATAAGAGATGTATTATCATCGGGTACCTGAGCACACTTTGCATCATGTTCAGCGATCAGTGCTGTTAAAGAATTTCTTTCCGCATACAGTGAGTCAGCCGACGTCGCACCGGACGATGCGGGTATGCATGGCAGTACGCAAAAGAGCGACAGAAGTGCATAAGCCGCAACCCGTTTCTGCGGTGCTTGACCTGGCCATTGCCATTGATCCTGTTTGGCATATTTCATGCGCACGTTCATCTTTCCTCCCGCATCTTGCACGATATAAGCCTATTTAGAATTTGGGCCGACCTGTTTCTTGGGATCCGGCGCGCCCAATTTTGCGCTGATCGAGAAATTGAGGTAGTGAATTTTATTCTCGATGGTGCTCTTTTCCTGTTTAAGTTCTGCCACTTTCACAGGTTCTTTTTCCGGATCCATTGCTTTAAGCTTGTCATCGATAACGCTGATCTGTTTACGATCGACAGACCGTTTCTTTTCCAATGCCGTTATGACTGGTGTACGCCTGGTTGGCGGCACAACCGGATCGCCGTTAACATTGGCAGAACTATCGGCACCAGACACCACCAGTGCTCCGGCATCTTTTCCCGGCGTGTCAAAACCCTTGCGCGCCTCTTCGCTACCGGCTTCGCCCCCAGTTGCGGCTGCGGCGTTGGAATGGACCTCAACGCTTTTCATCTGTCGACCAATCTCGGCCATATGCGCTTCGTTGACCTTGGCCTGCGCGTGCAGATAATTGGATCTGATATCCGCATCGTCGGGTGCATATTTCATGGCTTCCCGAAAATAGTTGAGCGCCGTTGCCCAGTCATTTTTTCTATATGCAGCAACTCCCTTGTCGTCGGCGTCCTGAGCTGCTTCGTCCAAATCCTTTTGTTCTGCCTGGCGTTGCAATTCCTCCGGCGATGGCCCCGTCGGATATTGCACGGCTGGCGCAGCCCTCCCCCGATATGGGCAGTGATCGTAAGGCGATGAAGGATAAGGCACCCCGTTCAGGTCATAATTACAGACCGCCAATGCACCTGAACTCGCCGCTGACGCAGCGCTCACGATCATCAACCCTCTTATCCAGCACGCGCGCATCAACATTTCCCTTCCGCGTTCAGGAATTAGGATAAAATTCTTTGACAGATGAGTCAAACCGCACGTGCTTAAGGTTATGAATAGTTTACCCCCTTTGTCGATGGCCATTCCATGATTGCAGCTTCTCATACATATGCGGGAGGGCCGACGTATGGAGCAAAGCAGATATTTTCTCCTGCTGCCGCCGCAAATGATCCCGCAACAGAGTGTCACGAGTGATATAGACCGCGTTCACGCCACGTCGTGAATGAATCATGAGCAGATGTATATCGAGCTCGGAGATTTCCGCGACCTGCGCATGCGGTACGTGTTGTGCGTGCGGCGTAGATCATTCCCCCGTTTTGAAAGGACCGAACGGCCTTCCCGGGCTTCGTACAGATGCCCAGTCGTATTGTCTGAAGGGAACTGCCAATATTCGGGCAGCACTGGATACAACTGCCTGATGATCCGCATTGCTCGGCTACGCGCTGGGTGCAAAAAGGGGCATCGACCCGCGAAGGCGCATTTCAAACCTGCGTCATATCGCTGGAATATTTGGCAACGCCTTAGCCAAGGTGTTAAAAACGAGCTGTAATGAAGAGCTTGGACATTGGATTTGTTGCAACGTATTAACCGGATCGATCCTCGGTATTTTCAAATCGCTTCATTGACGTGCCTGTGCGCCCTCTCCTGGTTTCTGCATGATTTCGCGATCAGGGGTGAGCGGGATGCTGCGCGTCCTGATCATCGGCGGCTAGAGCCAGTTTGACGGCATCATTGCTTACGCGCTGGTGCGCGAATCGAACTTCCGTTGATGATCGGCGGGCGATCAGCCGAGAAGGCGCGCGCGTTCATCATCGCCCGACAGGATCAGGACGTGAATATCCCCTTTATTCCGGCGATCCTGTTCACAAAACGGCTGGCGTCTGAAGAGAAGTTGCCGCGTGGCGCTTAGCTGAGGTGATATCCAAATCAGGGGAAAATCATTAACCGCTGCTGAGCCTAGAATTTACTCCCCAGCTTCAGGCCAAATTCCTGCGGCTTGACCGGGTAAGCTCTACCCAGCGACGCGCACGCCGAGGGCACGCAGGCACTGTTCAGGCTTAGAATACCGCGTTCATCGGTCACATTGGTCATGAACAATTCCCAGTGCCATTTGCCGATGACAGCGCCCAGCGATGCATCGAGTGTTGAGAAGCCCGGAATATAACCAAATGCAGCCGCACTGGCATCATCCAGTGCCGAGCGTACGCCGGATTGATGGTTGCCGGAAATCTGCACATAAGGCTTCCAGCTACCAAGATCGAAATGGTAACGCGCGCTGAGCGTACCTTTGAACTTGGGCTGCACGGGCAGGGCAGTGCCGGCATGGACGGCGATACCGAGTGTGCAATCAGGATTACCCGTTGCGGCACTGATATTGCAGAAGTCGGAGGTCAACTGGCCATCGATATAGCTGCCTGAACCCGATAGCGTCAGCCCGCCTTCGTTGAGTGTGAAGTCTCCTTCCACGCCCTTCACCCGCGCATTGCCGACATTATAGGTGCTGATGACACCATTGGCGCCCGGCGTCACTTCGCCATATTGCACATTCTTCCATTCCTCGTCGAAAATGGCGATGTTGATATAGAGTTTGTGCTGCAACCATGCCGACTTGAAACCGATCTCATAGTTGGTCAGGGTATCGGCCACATAGGGGTTTACGCCGGGCAGACGGTTGACACCGCCGGGCCGGTAACCGGTGGAATAGGTGGCATAGAGCATCCGGTCCTTGTCGATCTTCCAGCTTAAATTGACCTTGTGCGTTTCGCCATATTGCACGGTGCCCTTGTCAACATTGACACAGGGAATATCCGTGTTGTTGTTGGTTGTCAGGCAGGTGCCGGGAACCTTGCTGGCACTTCCCGACCAGCCATAAAGCGAATTATGCGCCTTGAAGCCGCGAATACCCGCATCCAGAGTCAGATTGGGAAGAATATCATAGGCTGCATCACCAAAAATAGCGTAATCGCGATCGATCCTGTATTCGCGCGAGCAGAATACATCATCGTTACAGTTGGGCACCGAAGCCTGATAGAAGCTCGTTGTCGGGTCATAGGTATTCGCCAGTCCCGGCACGATATAATCGGCGTAAATGCGGTCTGTCTGGCGCTGATAGAAAGCGCCCAGCGTCACGCGCAGCGGATTGGATGTCGGTGACGAAATCCGGAATTCATGGCTCTGTTTCGTGTAGTCATCATGACCATGATAAAGTTGTGACGGATTGAGATTGGTGTTGGTGCCGTTCTGGATGAAGCTGTTGTAATAATGGGCATAACCCACCGCTGTTTCGTGGTTCTGATAATTGACCGAATAATCCGAGTAATCCTGCTGCGTGTCGAAGTGACGTTCAAAATAGCCGCCGGCATAGGTCACGTCCCAAAGCCCGAGCTTGCCATGAATCGTGAGCGCCGCCTGCGTCCACTCATCTTTTGAAATATCGGGTGTGAAATCCTGCACCTGCAAATCACCGGTCGCCGGTACGAAAATCGAGCCATTGTCCGCATTGAGTGTGTTGTGACTCGGGCCATAGAGGAAGGTGCCATGCGCCACCTGCTTCTGATAAATAAGCGATGGCGTCACTGTCCAGTTTTCATCAAGGTTGACGGCCAGCGCCGCGCGTCCGCCCGCCGTCTCGACATCGTTGAAATTCTGTTTGACGTAGGGCGCGTTGTTGACCGTCACCGTGGTCGGGAAAGTCGATTTGGTGGTGCCATTATAGCCCACAACATCATAGGTGCGGGTGCCCGCAATATTGCTGATATAGCCCCCATCGCGCTCATAAAAGCCGGACGCGCGGAAGGCCGCATTCGGACCGAGTGGTATGTTGACAAAGCCGTCGAAGGTGCCGCCGCTCGAATTGGAGCCTTTGCCAAAGCTGGTGCCGCTCACATCAAAGCCCGCTTCAAACTTGTGGGTATCGGGCTTGTTGGTAATCAGCCGCAGCGTGCCTGAAAGTGACGACGACCCGTAAAGCGTGCCTTGCGGGCCCGAAAGCGCTTCAACCCGCTGCATGTCATAAACATGGAGGTCAACCGCTCCTGCGATGGTTGTCAACGGAATTTCATCAACGTACAGCGCGCTGGTTGGTTGTGATCCGGAATGGCTGCCATTGGTGTCACTGCCCGAAGTGATGCCCCGGAAATAGATTTGCGACTGACCCGGCCCGAAGGACTGGTAACTGACCGAAGGCAGCAGCTTGGCATAATCATCAAAGCTCGCAACCTGTCGTTCCTGCAATTTGCTCGCGCTCAAAGCCTGAATGCTGATGGGAACCTTTTCAAGGCTTTCCGAGCGCTTTTGCGCGGTGACGATAATATCGGGCGAGTCTGTGCCCGCCTGCGCGGCAGGGCCGGCATTCTGTGCGAATACAGGCGTGCCGGCCATCATTGTGCCTGCGAGCAGTAAAGCTGCGAGATGCGTCTTGCGCAACATTGGAACGGGTGCAGATGCCATACTCAAATTCCTCCAGGCCTCAAAAGGTCTATACATAATAAGCCGCAAACCTAACGCGCTCACCCCCTGATTTGCAACTGTGATCGTAGCGGGGATGTGTGGAAAATCGCCGCATTGTCTGATTTGTGACATTTATGCCACAATTCTGGCTTCATAATGTTCCAGCACATTCCCCAGCGCCGCTTTCAGCGGCCCGAGCCATTGGTCATAAGCCTGCCAGTTCTCGGTGCCTTGCGTGAAGATCGGCTGGCGCACCTGCTCGGAAGAAGGCGTGCGCACCGCGCGCTGCGTGGTGTGGAAGGCGAGGCAACCCTCTTCATACGGCAGATCAAGCGCCGTGAGCAATGCGCGGATTTCGGCCGCGCTGTCCGCCACCAGCCGCTCATAAATGATCCAATGCACCGCAGCGGGCAGAACCCCGTCTATATGCTTCATATAGTGCACATAGGCGGCGTAATAATGGCCGAAATCGCTGAGATCATAGCTGAACAACTGGCCTCGTGCATAATGCTGGCGGAAATTGGAAAAACCGCAGGACAGCGGGTGGCGGCGCACATCGATGAAGCGGGCGTTTGGCAAAATCAGCCGGATAAATCCGATATACAGCCAGTTGTTGGGCAGTTTATCGATGAAATAAGGCTTGTCGGTGCGGCGTTGCACCCCGGCCTGGGCGAGATATTCGCTGCCCAGCGCGGTGCGTTCATCCGAGGTGAGAGCCGCGAGTGCGTTGAGGCGCTCATCCGCCGTCCGCCCCAATGTATTGAACAGGCGCGGAATGTCGGGCAGCTCGTCGATTGCTTCCACCGCGCTGTGGCTGGCGAGTATCTGCTCGACCAATGTTGACCCCGCGCGCGGCATCCCGATGATGAAGATCGGGGCCGGATCGGGATTGCCACCTTGCGCGCGCGCCGCAAAAAATTCTGGCGTGAACAGGGTGGTGAGTGCCTCCGCCTCGGCGCGCAGCAGCGAGACATCATAGGGCCCGAGTGCGCGGCGATGGGCATTGGCGCGCGTATAATAATTGAAAGCCGTTTCAGCGTCCATGCGATCCTCAAACGCCTTGCCGAGCGCGAATTCGAGATGGAACTGATCCTCGGGGGTAATTGCGGTCCCCGCCAGCGCTGCGCGCATCGCCTCCACATCCTCATCCGAAAAGCGCAGCGTTTTCAGATTGGCCAGGCTCCACCAGGCTTCCCCGAAATCGGGTTTCAAGCTAATCGCGCGCCGATACGCTGCCACCCCCTCGTCCAGCCGCCCCACCGTCTTGAGCGTGTGGCCATAGGCCATCCAGACATGCGGCTGGTTGGCGTGGCGCGCCAGATCGGCTTTGTAGATAGCCAATGCCTGCTCGAAATCCCCCAGCTTGTTGAGCACGGCCGCGTGAAGTGTGTTGCCCGCATATTCGGGTCTTTCAACCTTGAGCCATTCAAGCGCGGCGAGCGCTTCGCTGCTGCGCCCGCTGCGGTAGAGCAGGGTGGCGAGGTTGGCACGCGCGGCGCTGAATTCTGGCGCGAGATCAAGGGCGCGCCGCAGCAAACTCTCCGCATCGCGTGGCTTCCCGATGCGGTTGGCCAGCTCCGCCAGCATCCGGATCGCGGCGATGTTGAACGGATCATCCTGCAGGAAAGGCTTGAGCAGCCGCTCGGCAATATCGGGCCGGTCGGTGTTCATCGCATGTGCGGCCTGCAACAGCACCGGATTGCGCACCGCTTGTGCGAGTGTTTGCTGAACTGATCCGCCGCTGCTCATGCGAAGCTGGTATCAGCCCAGCATCGGCAGGTCGAGGCCCTGTTCGCGTGCGCACGCCTGCGCTTGTCGATAGCCTGCATCGGCATGGCGCATCACCCCCGTGCCGGGATCGTTCCACAGCACACGCGCGAGGCGCCGCGCCGCGGCCTCGGTACCATCCGCCACAATCACCATGCCCGCATGTTGCGAAAAGCCCATGCCCACGCCGCCGCCATGATGCAGCGAAACCCAGGTCGCGCCGCCCGCCGTATTGAGCAGCGCATTGAGCAGAGGCCAGTCCGACACGGCGTCGGAGCCGTCCTTCATCGCCTCGGTCTCCCGGTTGGGCGAAGCGACGGAGCCGGAATCGAGATGATCGCGACCGATGACGATCGGCGCCTTCAACTCCCCCTTCGCGACCATCTCGTTGAATGCAAGCCCAAGGCGATGCCTGTCTCCCAGGCCCACCCAGCAGATGCGCGCCGGCAGGCCCTGGAACTTGATGCGCGCGCGCGCCATGTCCAACCAATTGTGCAGATGCGGATTGTCAGGCAGCAGCTCCTTGACCTTCTGATCGGTGCGATAGATGTCCTCCGGGTCGCCAGACAAGGCCGCCCAACGGAACGGCCCCACTCCACGACAAAAAAGCGGACGAATATAGGCAGGCACGAAACCAGGGAAGGCGAAGGCGTCCTTCACGCCCTCCTCCAGCGCCATCTGTCTTATGTTGTTGCCGTAATCCACTGTCGGCACGCCCATCTGCTGAAAGGCGAGCA